>JAQYAH010000074.1 GCA_029227635.1 Clostridiales bacterium | reverse complement strand
ACATCATCAGCAGATAACAGCCCAACATACAGAACCATCCGTGGATATGCCACTTGCTTCCGGGCTTTTCAAGAGCCTTATAGCTCTTCACCGCACTCTGGCGGCTGGCCCGTCCTACAGACAGCTCCATGGTGAGTACCGGTACACCCATGCACAGCAAAAATATCAGATAAAACAAAACCAGGAATCCGCCGCCGTTTTCACCGACAACATAAGGAAAACGCCATACATTGCCGATTCCTATGGCACAGCCGGCACTAACCAGCAAAAAACCGATCCTGGATTGAAAACCTTCTCTTTTCATGATTTATCTCCCTTAAATTCAAATAGTCAGCAAGACCATTCTATCAGGAAAAAACAGGGGCTTCATCTATGGTTTTTGCATGATATAATAAGAAAAAACTTATGTTGGAGGACATATGACTACCACACAGCTAAAGTACTTCATCGCGGCAGCAACTCTCCAGAGTTTTACCAAGGCGGCAGAACAGTTTTTCATAACCCAGACGGCCATGACCCAGCAGATAAGGGCGCTGGAGAAGTCGGTGGGCTGCCCGCTTTTTGACAGGACGACCAGGCCCATAACCCTGACTCCGGCGGGAGATTCCTTTTTGCGGGATGCCAAAGCCATTCTGGAGCGCATGGAAGCTTCCATAGTGCGGGCAAGAGAAGCCAATACCGGCCTTTGCGGTACTATAAGAATAGGCTATGTGCGGGGCTACGAGAGAAGCAGTCTTTCAGAAATTCTCAGGGCTTTTCACAACAGTTATCCCAATGTGCTCCTTAGTCTTTACAGAAACACCACGGATGCTCTCTCCACAGCCCTTGTTAATCAGGAGCTGGATCTCATTGTCACCTGGGACAGCACCAACTTAGCGGCGGAGGACACGGTGGGAAGCCTGATCCTGGAGGAGGCGAGACTTGTGGCAGCCCTATATCCGGGACATTCGCTCTCAGGAAGACGAAGTATTTCGAGAAAGGACCTCAAAGGGGAGAAACTCCTCTACATGTCCCCCTCCGACTCTCCGGATTCCTACGGAGACGGAGTCGTAATGAATCTCTACCACGAGGCGGGGTTTATGCCGGATATTGTTTTTCGGTCCTCGGACATTGAGAGCATTCTGATCATGGTGGCGGCAGAGGAGGGAATCTCAGTTTTGCCGGATTACTCAACAAGGAAGCTCACCAATGCGGACAACCTGGTTTTTATCCCCATGGAGGGAAAAGCCGAGGTGGAGAGGATAACCGCCTGCTGGCGACGGGATAATCAGAACCCGGTGCTTCAAAGGCTGATATCCCATCTGGAAAAAGAAAGTGTCAGCCGTCGTCGGTAGAAAGGAGGTAAATATCTGATTGTTTCTAATTATGCACAGTGAGAAATATTGAATACAGTAGGCAAATCCTGTATCATAGAATTATTAATTTTCAGCAGAAAACCCGTTATTTCGGGGTGAAAGATCCCCATAATTTATACCGGAGAAAGGAGATTTTTATGGATAAGAAAGCTATGTATAAGCTCAGTTACGGATTATTTGTGCTGACTGCAAGGGAGAATGGCAAGGACAGCGGATGTATTATCAACACAGCCATTCAGGCGGCTTCCACCCCCAACCAGATCAGCATTTGTGTCAATAAGGCGAACTACACTCACGATATGATCATGAATACCGGGGTGTTCACAGTTTCAGTTTTGAGCCAGAAGGCGAATTTCGATCTTTTCAAGCGCTTTGGTTTTGCTTCCGGAAGAGACACCGATAAGCTGGAAGGTTTTGACAATTATCTCAGAGGCATCAATGGTGTGATCTACATCACCGAGGGAACCAATGCCTACATCTCAGTGAAGGTTGCACAGACAGTGGATCTGGGATCCCACACAATGTTCATCGGTGAGGTCACTGACATGGAAGTGCTGGACAATACTCCTTCCACAACTTATGAGTATTATCTCCAGAACATCAAGCCCAAACCCCAGGCAGTAGCTACTACCCCCGAGGGTAAGGTGGTTTGGCGCTGCATCATCTGCGGCTACGAGTATGAAGGGGAAGTGCTTCCGGAGGACTTCATCTGCCCGATCTGCAAGCACCCGGCTTCAGATTTTGAGAAAGTAATCAAATAGAACTTTAAGGAGAGAAAACTACAATGGAGAATATTAGAATCACAAATGATGTAAAATACATAGGCGTAAACGATCACGACATTGATCTTTTCGAGGGACAGTATATGGTTGAGGACGGCATGGCCTACAACTCATATATTATCCTTGACGAGAAGATCGCAGTTATGGATTCTGTGGAGTCCCGTTTCGGAGATGAGTGGATCTCAAATATCAGAAGTGTCATCGGCGACAGAAAGCCGGATTATCTCGTGATCTCCCACATGGAGCCGGACCACTCCTCAAATATCGAGAGATTTGCAAAGGAATTCCCGGAGGCTTCAATTGTAGGAAACGCCAAGACTTTTGCATTCATGGATCAGTTCTACTCCATTGACTCTGATATCAACAGAGTTGTCGTTAAGGACAAAGAGACTCTTTCTCTTGGAAAACACGAACTCACCTTTATCTTTGCTCCCATGGTTCACTGGCCCGAGGTAATGGTTTCCTACGATTCTGCCGACAAAGTGCTTTTCTCTGCGGATGCGTTTGGTAAGTTTGGCGCCCTGGACGTAGACCAGCCCTGGGATTGTGAGGCCCGTCGTTATTATATCGGTATCGTGGGCAAATACGGCATGCAGGTACAGAAGCTTCTCAAGGCGGCAGCAGAGCTGGATATTCAGGCAATCTGTCCTCTTCACGGACCGGTTCTCACCGAGAATCTTGAGCACTATGTAGGTCAGTACAACACCTGGTCTTCCTATCAGCCGGAGAACAGAGGAGTTCTTGTGGCTTACAATTCCGTATACGGTCACACTAAAGAGGCGGCAGAGCTTCTTGCCGCAAAGCTTGAGGAGAAGGGCTGTGAGAAGGTGGCTATCGCCGATCTTGCCAGAGATGACATGGCAGAGTGTGTAGAGGATGCCTTCAGATATGATCGTCTGGTGCTCGCCTCCACAACTTACAACGGAGACATCTTCCCTTACATGAACACCTTCATCGAGAACCTTCTTGAGAGAAATTATCAGAACAGGAAGATTGGATTCGTGGAGAACGGAACCTGGGCTCCCGCAGCTAAGAGGATCATGCAGGCTAAATTCGAGAAGAGCAAAAACATCACCTTCTTCGAAAACAGCGTGACCTTAAAATCCGCTCTCAATGATGAGTCAAAGGCGGCAATTGAGGCTATGGCTGAGGAAATCGTAAACGCATAATAGACATTATTTAAGGCTCATCCGGTATTGGATGAGCCTTATCAATTCTACTATTTGAGTTCTTCTTTGAGGCGGGCGAGAGTTTCAAGCGCTCCCTTAACTGCCTTTAATACCTTCTCGTCGATGATCCTGACATAGCAGAGGTCGTTGTCAAAAAACATCTTTCTGATTTCCTCGTCAATCACGAGTTTGAATTCTCCCTTTATGAGCATCCGGTCGTTGGCCACCTTGATCTCAATAAGCTTCTCGCAGAAATCCTTGAGATTAGTGGGCATTCCGGAGATCTCCCGGGCTGCATCGTTGAAGTCATAATACTTGAAAGTGTCTCTGAAAAAAGCACTTGCTTCATCCTGGCGATTCACCTTCTTGTCCGCGGTGTCGCAGACTCTGTGGAGTCGAACCGAAGTATCAAGGAGGCGTTCTCCCAGAGAAATAGCTTCATCAATATTGGCAAGCTGTAAAGAGATATAGTCTTCTTTGTTCATAATCGATTCCTTCCTTCTGACCCAGATAGGGTATTTGATAGTCTCATGTTACCATAGCTGTCTGACTTTTGCCATACGAAAGGAAACTTGACAGAAGCATCTTTTGTGGTAGTATTGGAAAAGTAATTGAAAAACAGATAGGTGCAATTATGAAAAACAATATCAAAACAATTATCTTCGATATGGACGGAGTGATCTTTGATTCGGAGAGGGCACTAATTGATGGCTGGGTAGAGATCTCCCACAAGTACGGGTTCGTGGCTGATTACGAGGTGGCCAAAGCCTGTATCGGGGTTAAACTCCAGAGAACCAAGGAGATCTATCTGGAGCATTTTGGACCGGATTTTCCTTTTGACGAATACCAACAGGAAGTCAGGGATAACTACGAAGCCCTCTATGATACCCCCAATATTCCAATTAAACCCGGAGTTGTGGATTTTGTAAAGAAGCTCAAGGCTAACGGATACACTCTGGCGATCGCTTCCTCCACAGTTTTGTCGGCAGTAGAGCGACAGGTCAGGGCCGCCGGTATTAGAGAATATTTCGATGTTGTCCTCGGAGGAGATGATGTCAAGGACGGAAAACCCGCTCCGGATATCTATCTCATGGCAGCTGAGAAACTGGGTAAAGACCCTTCTCAGGTGATCGTCATAGAGGATTCCTACAACGGAATCAAGGCGGCAAGCGCTGCGGGAGCCAAAGCCATAATGGTTCCGGACATCCTTCCTCCTAACGAGGAGATGAGAGAGAAGGCCTGGAAGATCTGCAAGGATTTTGACGAGGTCAGGGAAGTTCTGGAGCTGAAATAGTGAACAATTAAATATGTATATTCGGACCGGGCAATTGGCCCGGTCTTTTATGTTTTGCTCCGAGCCAAAAAAATGACAAGAAAAGTTGTCAAAAAGTGTTGACAACTAAACTTGTCAATGATAGCATTAGACATGACAAGAAAAGTTGTCACTATCCGCGGAATTATTTTTCAGAGAGAAGGTGCGAAATGCCGCTTTACAACAGACTTAAAGAATACAGAAGCAGGCTTGGTGTCAACCAGCAGGAGATGGGAAGGCTGGTTGGAACTTCAAGACAGACAATATCTCAGATCGAGAGAGGTGATTACTCTCCGTCGGTCACCCTGGCTCTAAAGATCGCCCGGGTGTGTGAAGTGAGTGTTGAGGATATTTTTACATACGAGGAGGATGAGGAAAGTGAGTAAGGCGAGAAATGCTGAGTCGGATAAGAAGAGTTTTGTCAAGTTTTTGATCATCGTGGCTGCGTCGGCAGCAGGAGGTTTTTTGCTTGCCAACGTGCTTTTGAGCAATAACGTGCCGGAGATGGTAAAGGGGCTTTGGACGCTGGTGCCGGTCCTGGCAAAAGTAATCCCGGCCCTCACAGTTGGACTTAATATCATATTTTTTGTTGTTTGCTTCATAATTTACAGAAAGGCGAAAGGGCTGGCAATTTTTGCCGAGGAGGATGACGATAAGTACGAGGAGACGGATAGGCTTCTGAGTTATGTGATCCTTATTACAAATGTGGCGCTCATCACGAATCTGGCACTTTTTTCTGCAAACACGAGACTTGCCATGGAAGAGGAATTACTGAGCTTTGAACTTCAGATGGGGCTCTTAGGTGTCGGACTTGGAATGCTGGTAGTTTCCCTTATTATGGTAATTGCCTTTTCCAATGGATCAGTGAAGATGGTCAAAAAACTCAATCCGGAGAAACGGGGAAGCGTATTTGATTACAACTTCAACAAAAAATGGGAGCAGAGCTGCGATGAGGCTCAAAAGCTGATGATCTATAAGGCGGCCTACAAGGCTTTTTCCGTGGGGAATGTAGCCTGCATGATTCTCTGGCTGATTGCTTTTCTGGGTCAGATGTTCTTCGGAACCGGATATTTTCCGGTGTTAATGATCTGCCTCCTCTACCTGATCCTCATCGGAACCTATTGTCTGGAATCCATAAAACTTGAACACGGACGGAAGGAAAAATAAGGGAAAAACGACACTTTTTCCAACAATTATGCTATATTTAATTCAAAGTTTTGAAAGCATTATTTTTTGGGAGGAAATGAAATATGGTTTTTGACAGACGTCCGGACGATATGGTAAGAATTACTACCCCTGAGCTTGCAGATGCCTTCATCGAGGAACAGGTTGCCGCACTTCGCGAACAGATCGGTGACAAGAAGGTGCTTCTCGCTCTCTCCGGTGGTGTTGATTCATCAGTAGTTGCTGCGCTCCTCATTAAGGCTATCGGCCAGCAGCTTGTAAGTGTACATGTGAATCACGGCCTGCTCCGCAAAGGAGAGCCTGAGCAGGTCATTGAAGTATTCCGTAATCAGATGAAGGCTAATCTGGTATATGTGGATGCAACTGACAGATTTCTTGATAAGCTTGCCGGAGTGACCGATCCTGAGACCAAGAGAATGATCATTGGTGGAGAGTTTATCGAAGTATTTGCTGAGGAAGCAAGAAAGCTCGACGGGATTGAGTTCCTTGCCCAGGGAACTATCTGGCCCGACATTCTCGAGAGTGAGCACGGCATCAAGGCTCATCACAATGCCGGCGGACTTCCTGAGGATATGAATTTTGAACTGGTTGAGCCGGTTAAGATCCTTTTCAAGGATGAGGTTCGTATCGTAGGTAAGCAGCTCGGTCTTCCCGACGGTATGGTTTACCGTCAGCCTTTCCCCGGCCCCGGCCTTGGCGTTCGCTGTCCCGGCGCAATTACCAGAGACAGACTTGAGGCAGTTCGTGAGTCTGATGCGATCCTTCGTGAAGAGTTCGCAAAGAACGGTCTTGAGGACAAGGTTTGGCAGTACTTCACCGTTGTGCCTGATTTCAAGTCCACCGGAGTAAAGGACGGGAAGAGAGCCTTCGAGTGGATGTGCATCATCCGTGCAGTAAACACTAAGGATGCCATGACCGCAACCGTTGAGGCTCTTCCTCACGATCTCATGTGCCACCTGGTAGAGAGAATCACTCACGAGGTTCCCGGTATCAACCGAGTTCTCTATGATTTCACTCCGAAGCCGACAGGTACTATTGAATACGAATAA
>JAQYAH010000073.1 GCA_029227635.1 Clostridiales bacterium | reverse complement strand
TAGTGATGTATTCTCTCTCGGCAAAATCCTCCTCGCTCACGGCAAACATCTCCTGAATTGCCTTCTTAAGTTCGGTGATTCCTGTCTCTTCCTTTGCGGAGATGGCTATTATCCGATCTTTTGCAAAAGCAAACTCTGCTGCCACCGTCTCCGAATCCAGCTTCGTGTTAAGATCACTTTTGTTGATGACGCAGAGCGTCTTCTCCCGGTTCAAAAGTCCAAAGATCTCCCGATCTTCCTCCGTGATCTCTCCGGCACCGTCCAGAAGGAAAAGCACTAGATCTGCCTCAGCAATCTGACCCTTGGCCCGGTTCACTCCGATTGCCTCGATTTCCTCCCCGGTCTCCCGGATTCCGGCGGTGTCAATGAGCCTAAGTGGAAGAGGACCCAGGTTGATCCGCTCCTCCAGAGAGTCTCTGGTGGTACCCGGAATGTTTGTGACGATAGCCCGGTTTGCCCCAATAAGCGCATTTAAAAGGGTGGATTTTCCCACATTCGGCTGGCCCGCAAGCACGGTTTTGATTCCGTCTCTGATATAGTTTCCGGCAACGGCGGAGTCCACCATCTCCCGGAGCTTATCTATGACAGGAAGGAGGTCTTCCCTCAGCTGTTCTTTGTATCCCTCAAGGCTGATGTGCTCCGGATCATCCAGGGCAGATTCGATAAAAGCAGTGCGATACAGAATCTCACTTCTCACCTCATCTATTTTTGAGCGCAGCTTACCCTGAAGCTGGCGAAGAGAGTTGGAAAGTGCCGCCTCGCTTCCGGAGCTTATGATATCCATCACGGCTTCCGCCTGGGAGAGATCCATTTTCCCGTTCAAAAAGGCTCTCTTTGAGAACTCTCCGGGATCTGCCGGTCTCACTCCATTAGCAAAAAGAAGTTTTAAGATCTCTCTTATAACGAAGCTTCCCCCGTGACAATCGATCTCAATGGAATCTTCCCCGGTATAACTATGAGGTCCCCTGAATAAAATCAAGAGGACCTCATCTACAATATGCTTTTCATTTACGAGATACCCGTGCTTAGCCGTGTATGCCGGAATCTGTGACAGCGAAACTCTGCGGCCTTTCCCGTCCCTGAATATCTTCTCCAGAACGGTGTAGCACTCGGGTCCGCTAACACGAATAACCCCAACGCCGGCATTTCCAATTCCGCTGGCACAGGCAGCAATCGTATCATTCATCTGTTAAGCATCCTTATGTGAGTTATGTGAATTGTTCTTACGGCGATAGTTGTTCTTACGCTTGTTGTTGTAAGGTCTCACACCCTTCTCGGGAGTGATAACTACTTTTCTGTAAGGTTCTTCGCCTTCACTGTGGGTGTTGACATACTTGTTCTGCTGGAGAATAGAGTGGATGATCCTTCTCTCATATGCGTTCATGGGCTCAAGAGTGACCGCTTTGCCGGTTCTCTTAACCTTGGATGCAAGGTTCTCTGCCAGATTCTCAAGTGTCTGTTTTCTGCGGTAGCGATAGTTCTCTGTGTCAACCTTGACCCGGATATAATCGCTGTTCTCAGCATTTATCACAATGCTGGTGAGATACTGGAGGGCATCCAGTGTCTGTCCACGCTTGCCGATGAGCACTCCCATGTCGTCTCCTTCAAGGTCGATTTCAATGGTGTTGGGCTCTTCGCTTGCTTTGATATCTGTGGTGACTTCCATGTCCATTGCCTTGAATACTTCCTTCAGGAATTCGTCGGCTTTAGGGAAGTAAGGAGTTACATCCACAGGAACGATTTCTTTAACTTTAGGCTTTGCCTCTGTCTTCTCAGGCTTTACAGCCTCTTCTTTGACAGCAAGTGCCGCTTCAGCCTTTGAAGCAGGTTTAGCCTCTGATCTTGCCGGCTTATTGGCAGGCTTTGATTCGTGCTTTGCCTCAGCTTTGGCTTTGGGAGCTTCCTGCTTAGCCTTACCTGCGTCTGCCTTCTTCTCCGGGCTGTTTTCAGCCTTAGCACGATCAACAGGCTTTTTATTTTTCTTTTTGCCGGGGGCCTTGATTCCAAGGTCGATGTCATCAAGGGTAGTTTCTTTCTTAAGCTTAGCTCTTATAACAACGGGCTTAGCTCCGATTCCGAGAAAACCTGAAGATCCTTTGTCGATGACTTCATACTCAATGTTGTCACTTGTGGTACCAAGTTCCAGCATTGCCTTGGTAATCGCCTCATCCAGCGATTTTGCCTTGACATCTATAGGATTCATAGAATCTCCTTCTTTTACTTATGACTCTCGTTATACTTCTGTACCATGTTTGCTTTGGCAGCAAGGCTTCCTGCCTTGGGCTGTCCTTTTCTCTCGGGAGCAGCGATCTTGGAAGCATTAGTATTTCTGGAATTAGCACGGGAGCTGTCTGCAGTTGTCACGAGAGATGCCATCTGCTTCTTTCTCTTCTCGGCCTTCTTCTCAGCCTTGCTCTTGTTCTTCTCAATGATCTTCTCAACATCCATGTTCTTGAACTTGCGGTTGATGACGATCTGCTGTCCCGAACGATAAACTGCACTCACGATCCAGTAGATACCAACACCGAAGGGAAGAGTGAACACGAAGAACAATGACATAAGCGGCATCATTGCGTTCATCATCTTCATCTGGCTGCCCGCTGCGGAATTATCTGAAGCAGTGGGCATGAGTTTCATGCTGAAATACTGGGTAAGGGCTGAAACAATAGGGATAAGGATCGCAACAACACAAAGTCCGTACTGTTTTCCGGAAATTCCTGCAGAGAACATGTTCATAGGAGACTCTGCAATGTTGAGTCCAAAGAAGTTTGTGTAAGGTGCGATAGCCACTCTGGTGTCAGATACCACCTTTGAGAAGCCGTCGATCTTGCTGCCCAGCTCGGTGAGTTCTGTCCAGGTCTTGTCCTGAAGTTTCCAGAGAACATCAATGATGGTATTATTGTTTACTTCACTGATGGAGACCTTGGCTGTGGTTCCCAGCTTGATAAACTTCTCTGCGTTTACTCCGCTCTTGATCATTTCAACCAGACCAAACTGATTGTAAATGTTCTTAACTGATGATACATAGGCAGGAACGTTGTAGATTACCTTGTAGAAACCAAGCAGGATAGGGAACTGAATGAGAGTGGTAAGGCAGCCGCTGCTCATGCTTACGCCGTACTTGTCGTAAACTGCCTTCGTCTCCTCCTGCATCTTGAGCTGAGATGCCTGATCCTTCTTGTTTCTGTACTTCTTCTGAATTTCCTGGATCTCCGGATTGACAAGTGCTGTCATCTTGGAGAATTTCTGCTGTCGAATTGTCAGAGGCAGCATGAGGGTATACACGATGATAGTAAATACAATAATATTTACACCGATATTGTGGATACCAATTTCAAACAGCCCATTCATTATCATACCGAACACTTTGGCAACAGGTCCGATAATGAAGGTATTTGATGCTGTAGCTAATAATGCTGATGTCATAAATTTGCCCTTTCTTTAAGGAACAGGGTCGTATCCACCCTTGGAAAAAGGATTGCACCGAAGAATTCTCCAGGCTGCCATAAGCCCGCCCTTCAAGGCACCATATTTCTGGATCGCCTCGAGTCCGTACTGCGAACACGAGGGATAGTACTTACAGTGATTTAAGGTCACGGGTGAAATATACTTCTGATATCCCCTTATTAAAAAAATCAAAACTTTCTTCATCACTGATCACTTCCTGTAAATATTGTGAAGTTTAGCAAGATGAATAAGAGATTTTTCCATGCCAAAATAGTCCAGCTTAACTGCTGAACTTCTTACAACAACCACTATGTCATATCCTCTGGAAAAATCACTCTCGTTAAGGCGATAACTCTCCCTGATCAAACGCGCCATTCTGTGCCGGACCACACTGTTTCCGACCTTCTTGCTCACAGATATTCCGAGCCTGTTACGTTCCGTTCCATTTGCTATCTGATACAGGATTAACTGGCGGTTTGCACGGGATACTCCATTTCTGTAAACATTCCTGAAATCTTCATTCTTCTTAAGTGACTCTGAAAACTCCAAGGGATCCTCCGTTCCAACTTCTGACTAGAAAATTAGAAAAGACCACAGTAACTGCGGCCTAAACTGTCAAGGATTTTCTACCTTTAGCTCTTCTTGCTGAGATTACCTTACGTCCACCTGCTGTTGCCATTCTTGCACGGAAGCCGTGTACACGTGCTCTTGATTTCTTCTTCGGCTGAAATGTCATTTTCATAGTTGCTTATTCCTCCTGTACTTCTCGTCAACCACTATGACGAACCTAATACGGAACCTAAAAACCTGTATCGTTTCAAATTATATTAAAAAAAACAAGTATCGTCAACTAAAAATTCTATCAGATTCCTTACATAAAGTCGTGCATATAAAGAGCCAACCTCAGTTCAAAAGGATTGTTTCCTTCCGCGGGAGGATAACCCAGTATTTCCTCGATCTTACTCATTCGATACACCATTGTATTGTAGTGAACATGAAGGCTTTTTGATGCTGCCTGCTTATTGCCTCCGCAGTCCAGGAAGCACTTCAGTGTATCAAGGAGCATAGAGTCAGAATTTTTGTCATACTCAATGAGTTTTCCAAGCTTACTCACACTGTAGCTTCTGCCAAACTCCTTATTCACCGTGGACAAAAGGTAAGCCGGTCCAAGAGTGTACATTGTCACTATATTATCCTGTACGTTGACATTTTTGGCTATATCTCGGATCTTTCTTGCCTGAAGATAAGCCTCGTGGGCTTTCTCAATGGGGAAGGGTTCACTGGTGTAAAAAGACAGTTTTCTATCATTTAAGAAATAATTCAATTTCTCCTGAAGCATTTTCAGATTATTATTTATCACCTCATGGTTGTTGCTCACCTCAAGGATCAGAATCAGCTTACCCTCCTCAATAGTGAAAATAATGTTCCTGTCGATATGCCTAAGGCTCTGTCTTATGATGCTGACCTCGTTGACAGTGAACTTAGTTTCTTCCTTATTATATAGGGTATCAATTACGACTACGCTGTACATAGTCTCGGTCTTAAGAAGGTAACCTTCCTTCTGGGCTCTCACACAGATCTTTAGGGGATCCTCCCCTCCCAGCTTGCCGGAGATAAGATCATCCACAAACTGCTGCTTGTACTTGCGCTCGATCTTTCTTACCATCATGGCATTCTTCATCTCCAGCATGATGGATTGACCTACCTGACGAAGTACAATCCAGTCCTTATCTGCCAGGGGTCTTATGTACTCCAGAAGCAGCATGCTGACACCGTCTTTAATGGAAGTGTTAAAAGTATAGAGAGGAATAATTCTGTCCCCCTCCGCATCCTTTATTATTACCGGGGAATTACTCCTATTGTTGTACTTTATGTGCATGATCTGATTCTGCACATCCTCGCTGAGAAGATTTCTGGTCTTTTTGGTCATAATGAAATCATTCTCACTGTCGGCAATGAGCACCGGGTTAAAAAAAGCATTCTCAATGACTTCCAGCCTCTCCTCCGGAGTGTTGGCTAAATACATATCATTCAAAAGCTTCTCTGTGGTATTCTGTATCTCCTGAAAATCCAGTATCTGCTGATAGAGAATCTCCTCCATTCCTTCCTGAACCACACTGGCAAAAATACTTGTGATGGGCAGAAGAATAAACGGGAAGTTGATCTCGTTGGCATGTTTTATCACTTTTTGAATTTCAGTCTCCTTGAATCTTCCCTTCTTCATACAAAGACCGGTTGCCCCCACATTCTTAAGGGCATCCATCTCCTTGATTAGAGAATCCGCATTATCCCGGTAAATGTATCCGGAGGTTAAGACCAAATCATAGGGTTCCGCCCAGACCGACATATTCTCATTCTCAATCACTACAATACGGTTTACTTTTCTGTCAAGGCCAATCTCTCTGGTGGTGATATCTGCATCCTGAAAGGATCTCAACAAATATATCTCCCTCAAAAGGAAACTGGTGCTCGCTTTTATATCTATGTTGATAGCTGTCATTATTACACCCTCGTTTTTTTCTATTATTATACCACCTATTTGTAAACTATTTACAAATAATCATAAATAAATCATAAAAAACCAATATTGTTATGTTGAAAAAAAACAACTAGAATGATTTCATCAGATGAATACACAAATTTAAGGAGAAGAAAATGAGAAGATTATCAAGAATTTTCAAAAATGACGGCAAAACAGTAGTAGTAGCCATGGATCACGGTGCTGGCCTTTCAGTTAATCCTGCACTGGACAATCTTGGCGATGTGATCGATCAGGTAGTAGCCGGCGGTGCTGATGCTATTCTTACAACCTACGGTGTTGCTACAACCTACGCAGATAAACTCAAGGATGTGGGTCTTATCCTCAGAATGGATGGGGGCTCATCAATTCTTTACGATGGAACAGAAAATTCAAGAATTCTCTACACCGTTGAAGATGCCCTTCGTATCGGCGCAGATGCAATGGCCTGCATGGGATTCCCCGGAGCTCCTTATGAATATGACAGCATGAAGAATGTTGCCCAGCTTGCTTCCGAGGGACGCAAGTGGGGACTTCCCCTTATGGCAGAGATGCTTCCCGGCGGTTTTGATCCTTCAGTTCCAAACACAGTAGAAAACCTTGTCCTCACTTCCAGAATCGGATGCGAGTACGGTGCAAGCATTATCAAGACCTACTATGCCGGAACTGTTGAGGAGTACAAGAAAGTCGTAGCTGCTTCCTACCAGCCGGTTATAGTTCTCGGCGGAGAGAAGACTCCTGACCTCAACTCCCTTTTTGTTTCCATTGAAAATGCTATGGCAGCCGGCGCAAAGGGTGTGGCAATCGGAAGAAACGTATGGAAGCATGATGATCCCGAGAAGTTCACCAGAGCACTTGTTGATCTTGTTCACAACGGTGCGAAGGCATCTGACATCAAAGGTCTCTAATGAAGGAGGCGTAATAAAATGATTCCTAAGACAATGAAAGCTATCGTGTGCGATGCACCGAATCATGCAGAAGTCAGAGAGATGACTACTCCCGTGCCTCAGGCGGGGGAGGTACTTGTAAATGTAAAAAAAGCACTTATCTGCACCTGGGAACAGCGAATCTTTACCGGAAATGACATGCCTCTCCCCTATGTACCGGGCCATGAGATCTCCGGTGTGGTTGCGGCGATTCCCGAAGGAACAGTAACCGACCTTCAGGTTGGAGACAAGGTTGTTGTCAAAACCTACGACAGCTGCGGTCAGTGCGAAAACTGTTACAGAGGCATGGATAACCTCTGTACCGGCAAAAAGAAAACTCGCGTCTACGACGGAATTCCCGGGACCGGTGGTTTTGCACAGTACATCGCTATCGGTTCCGAGAGAGTTTATAAGCTTCCCAGCGGCGACAAAGCAGATTTAAGTGTCTGTGCTTTTGCAGAACCTCTTGCCTGCTGTATCCACTCCCTCGAACAGGCAGATATTCAGCTGGGTGAGGATGTAGTAATTGTCGGCGGGGGTATCATGGGACAGCTTCACAACGTACTTGCAAAACTTCGCGGTGCCAGAACTATTCTTGTTGAACCAGATGAAGGACGTCGTGAGATGGCTCTCATGAGAGGCGCTGACGTTACTATCAATCCCATGGAAACCGATGCGGTAGAAGAGATCATTAAGCTCACTAACGGTCACGGAGCTCACGTGTGCTTTTTCACAGTAAACTCACTGAAGCTTGCCCAGGATTACATCGAATCAATTGGTAAGGGCTGCAGACTTGTTTACTACGGATCTTTCCATCCCAACGGACCCATTGACATGAACCCCAATAACATCCACTACTCCGAGAAGAGGATCACCGGTTCCTACAGTCCTACGGCAAAAGCCTTTTGGACCGCATCTCACCTTCTCGGCTACAATCTGGTAGATGTGGCTCCCTTCATCACAGAGTCCTATCCTATGGATGATTGCATGACAGCTTTCCAGAGAGCCATGAGTATGGAAACCTACAGAGTTTTAATAGACCTCGAATAAAGAAGACAGGAGAGTCTATCAATGATTAAGATTATTTTAGCAAGCCATGGATCCTTTGCCGCAGGCCTTAGGGAAGCGGCAGAGATGATAATGGGAGATCAAAAAGATCTCGAAGTATTTGGCTTGTACCCCGGTGACACTCTTGAGTCTTTTTCTCAGAAGGTGGAAAAAGCTGTAGAAGAGTTCAATGATCCTGAAAACACCCTCATTCTCACGGATCTCATGGGAGCGACTCCCTCCAATACAGCCCTTCTCATGTCCTTAAAGCATAAGACCTATGCCTTATCCGGCATGAATCTTCCGGTGCTGATCGAGCTTCTATCTATCAGAGACGAGATGGGTATTGAGGATGTGATAAAAGAAATTTCTGCAGTCGGAAAAAAAGGAATCATAAGTTCCATCGAATTACAGGAAGGACAGGTATAGTATATGAGCGTTGTTTTTTACAGAATTGACGACAGACTTATTCACGGACAGGTTATGACAGCCTGGTCAAAACTCTACAAAGCAAATAAGATCATCATTGTTGACAACGATACCGTTAAGAATGATTTTCTGGTTCAGATCATGAAAATGTCTGCCCCCAAGGAGATCGACGTAAAAGTATGCACCAACGAGGAAGGCCTTGAGGCTATCCTTAATGATTCTCCCGAGTCACGAACAATCGTACTCACGAAGACACCGGATATCATGCTTTATCTCGTGGAAAACGGCGCTCCCATGAAGGAGCTCAACCTTGGCGGTATGGGTTACAAAGCCGGAAGAAAGATGATTCTTAGAAACATCCAGGTAAATTCAGAAGAACTGGATCAGCTGAAGAAAATTGCTTCCCATGATGTCCATGTGTTCTGTCAGATCGTTCCTGACGGCAAAAAAATCGAACTGGACAAAGTCAAACTTTAATTCTATTGATATAGGCCCTTGAAGGTGGGTTTATATAGAAACACTTTTTTGCTTTAGATGCTTTTGCATCAATAATTATTGAGGAGGTAAACAAAATGAGTGTACTTCAGGCATTTTTGATTGGTATTCTTTATTACCTTTCTGATGCTCCTTGGTACTTTGGTCATGGTTATTACACACTTCAAAAGCCTGTAGTAGCCGGATTCTTAACAGGTCTTGTTATGGGACAGCCTGTACAGGGTGCCATCATCGGTGCAACTATCAACCTTATCTATCTCGGTCACATGAATGTTGGAGGATCAATGCCTTCTGATACAGCTATCGCAGGCTACATCGGAACCGCACTTGCTCTTGCAACCGGAGTTGACACTGAGACTGCTCTTGCTATTGCAGTTCCTCTTGGTCTTTTCGGAACCATCTTCTGGGTAGGCAAGATGACCATCGACTCCTTCTTCGTTCACTGGGCAGACAACTATGCTGCAAAAGGAAATTCAAAGGGCGTTGTTCTCATGAACTGGCTTCCCTGCCAGGTTATGATGCTTGTAGCAAAAGTCATCATCGCTCTTTGTGTATGTCTCATTGGTCAGAACGTACTTAACGGATTTCTTTCCGCTATCGAGGGAACTCCTATCCTTCACGCTCTCGGCGTTGTCGGCGGACTTCTTCCTGCTCTTGGTATCGGTCTCAACCTTCGTGCAATCCTCAAGAAGGATACCATCGCATTCCTTCTTATCGGTTTCCTTTTAGTTGCCTTCTTCCAGCTTTCTGTAGTTGGTGTAGCTCTCTTTGGTGTAGCTTTCGCAGCTATTTATGTATTCTATGCAAGTGGTAAGGAGGAGAGTTATGAGTAACGAAATCAAATTGACAGGCAAAGAGATTAGAAAAGCCTTTTGGATCTGGCAGTTCTATTCACATGCTAACTACAACTACGAGCGTATGCAGGGCGGTGCTTTTGCTGCTGCTATGACTCCTGTTATTGATAAGCTCTATCCTGCTGAAGATCCTGATAAAAAAGAACAGCGTATCGCCGCTCTTCAGCGTCACATGGTATTCTTCAACACCAACCCCAATGTTGGTACCCTCATTCATGGTGCAGTAATCTCCATGGAGGAAGAGAGAGCTAACGGTGCAGATATCTCTGATGAAGCTATCAATGCTGTTAAGACCGGTCTTATGGGACCTCTTGCCGGTATCGGTGATGCTCTCGATCAGGGCATGATCATTCCCCTCATTGTAGCTATAGGTATTTCAATTGCCAAGACCGGCAATGTTATGGGTTCACTTTTCACAATGATCGTTAACCCCCTGGTACTTGCAGGAATGGCATACTTCTTCTGGATGCGTGGTTACAAGCTTGGAAACAATGCTATCACAAGTATTCTCTCCGGCGGCAAGATGAAGACCATCATCAACGCAGCAAGCATCCTTGGCTGTACTGTAATGGGTGCACTTATCTGCTCCTATGTATCCTTGTCCACCAACATAGTATTCCACATTGGTCAGTCCGAGTTTAACATTCAGACAATGCTGTTTGATGCTATCCTTCCTCAGCTGCTTCCTCTTCTTATCACTCTCGGAGTATTTAAGCTCCTTGGAAGTGAAAAGTGGAATGCTACGAAGATCATGATCCTTCTCATTGCCATTGGTTTCATTGGCGGCTGTATCGGTATCTTCTAAAAGTTATCAACAATAATTCTTTTCAAAGGGAGTCTTATAAAAGGCTCCCTTCTTTTATAAACATAATTATCATCATTGTGGATCAATAAAGTTATGCACAAAATTATCCACATGCTGCTTTGATGATACTGTGTGGAAAACCCATGTTTTCCTTGAAAATACGGGATTTTTTTATCATCATTGCCGTAAACAAAAATGTTGATAACTAAGTGAAAAATATTTTTTCAACGATAATAATCATCATATTCATCACAAATACTGCGTTTTTTCGCCATTATTCACGGTAGATGAATTATCCACATTTTTTGTCGTCTTTCATCTGCTATTTTTTTTTGCTATAATTTATGAGCATATAAATTGGAGAATGTGGAGTACTGTCAGATGGAAGATTTATTCTCAAAATGGGACCTGATTAAGGATCGCCTGAGAACCGAATACAACTTTTATGATGTTTCTTACAGAACCTGGATCAAGCCTCTGGAACTATATCAGGTGGATCAGGATAATGTGAAGATCCTGGTTACCCTGGAGGGATCCCTGGATTATATAAGAAACAAATATACCCTGCCTTTTGAGGTGGTTATAGAGGAGATTTCAGGAAAGCATTACAATGTAAAGTTCATTACCCCGGAGATGGCTGCAAACCCGTCTATTATGAGTGAGACTACAGTGAAGTCCAAGCCTATCCCGGTGGGACTTTCAAACCTGAATTCCAAGTACACCTTTGATACCTTCGTGGTAGGCAAGAATAATGCTTTTGCCCATGCTGCCTCCCTGGCAGTTGCGGAGAACCCGGGACAGGTCTACAATCCTCTTTTTCTTTACGGAGGAGTAGGTTTGGGAAAGACTCATCTGATGCACTCCATAGCTCATTTCATCAGTGAGAATTATCCGGAGAAGCGGGTCCTCTATGTTACCAGCGAAGCTTTTACCAACAATCTGATTGAAGCTTTGAGAACCGGTAACTCCGGCAACATCAATGCCATGCCGGAATTCAGAGACAAGTACCGGAATATCGATGTTCTCCTGGTAGATGACATTCAGTTTATAATAGGAAGAGATTCCACCCAGGAAGAATTTTTCCATACTTTTAACGATCTCTATGAATCCCACAAGGCAATAATAATTTCTGCAGATAAGCCTCCCAAGGATTTTGCCTCCCTGGAGGAGAGATACAGAACCCGGTTCGAGTGGGGTATAATTGCGGATATTTCAAGTCCCGACTTTGAAACTCGAATGGCCATCCTCCGAAAGAAGGAGGAGATCGACCACCTTCAGAGATATAACATCCCCTCTGAAGTGTTGGAATACATTGCCACCAACGTAAAGTCCAACATCCGGGAACTTGAAGGAGCCCTTAACAAGCTGATTGCCATGGCTAACCTTCAGAATAAGCCAATCAATCTTGATCTGGCTCAGGATGCCTTAAAGGACATCATCACTCCTGAAGTAAGAAGGAAGGTCACTCCCAAGCTTATTCTTGATATAGTGGCAGACCACTACAATGTATCGGTGGATGATATTATCGGACAGAAGAGAAATGCAGAGATAGTAATGCCTCGACAGGTGTTTATGTACCTTTGCCGCAAACTCACCAACGCCAAATATCAGGAGATTGGAGAGATTCTTGACAACAGAAATCACTCTACCATCAAACATGGAGAGAAAACGATCATAAATATGTTGAAAGAAGACGAAACAATTGCGAATACTGTTGATATCCTCATAAAGAAGATTCAGCCTAACTGATAATTATCAACATTTCAGTTTCCGGCAAGTTTTTTTATCAACAGACTTATCGATACCGTTTTTCGTTGAAAATAAAGGATTTTAAGGGGTTATGAACATATCAACATCCCCTACTACTACGACTAATAATATTATAACTTTTTTATTTACTCTAAGGCTTTCCGGGGAAAGGAGAAACTCATGAAGATAACCTGTTCAAAAAGCGAACTGCTCAAAGGAGTTAATATCGTATCCAAAGCTGTTCCTGTAAGAACAACAATGCCTATTCTTGAATGCATCCTCATCGATGCCACCTCAGACTTTATTAAACTCACTGCCAATGATATGGAGCTTGGTATTGAGACCATGATCGAAGGTGAGATAAAGGAGAGAGGAATGGTGGCAATTGATGCCAGAATTTTTTCCGACATCGTAAAGAAGCTGCCGGACAGTGAAGTCCAGATCAGAACAGAGAAGACTATAGGCACAGAGGAGGAGCTGGTACAGACTTTTATCCGCTGTGAACAGACTAATTTCAGTATCCCCAGCAAGAGGGGAGAAGAATTCTCTTTCCTGCCTTTTATCGAGAAGAAGGATTCCATCACTATCTCTGAGTTTACTCTCAAGGAGATCATCAAACAGACTATCTTCTCCATCTCTCAGAATGACAATAATCCCATTCTTAAGGGTGAGCTTTTTGAGATTTCAGAGGATGGAAGCACTCTCAGAGTCGTATCTCTGGACAGCCATAGAATTTCTGTGAGAAGAACCGCTCTTAAAGACAGCTATTCTCCCAGAAAAGTTATCGTTCCCGGTAAGACTCTAATTGAGATCAACAAGATCATTCCCGGAGAGACAGAGGCAGATGTGGTTATTTCTTTTTCCAACAATCACATTCTCTTTGAGTTTGGAAGAACCATTGTTCTCTCAAGACTTATCGAAGGTAACTATTTTGCCATCGACAAAATGCTCTCAAAGGATTACAACCTGAAATTTGAGGTAAACAAGAAGGAACTCACTGAGTGTATCGACAGATCTACTCTTCTCATCAAGGAAGGAGAGAAGAAACCTGTGATTCTGGAGATCGCTGATGACAACCTTAAGATCAGCGTAAATTCTCAGATGGGACACATGGAGGAGAATGTGGGAATCGTCAAGGAGGGAAAGGACATTATGATCGGATTCAATCCCAGATTCCTTATGGATGCCCTCAGAGTAATTGATGAGGAGACTGTTACTTTTTACATGACAAACTCCAAGGCCCCCTGTTTTATCAAAGACGAAGGAGAGAGCTATATCTATCTGATATTGCCGGTAAACATCATTGGAAACAATTAAGATCACACCCAAAGAAGAATTTATCAAGCTTGGCCAGGCACTTAAGGCTGCCGGTGCGGTATCCTCCGGAGTGGAGGCCAAGATCGTTGTCTCCGAAGGACTGGTTAAAGTCAACGGAGAAGTTGATCAAAGAAGAGGCAGAAAGCTTTATTCAGGCGATCGCGTGGAATTTGAAGGATACAGAATCGAGATTGAGTAAAGAACAGGAGTAAAGATGATAATTCGTTCTCTGAAACTCAAAAATTTCAGAAACTACGACAGTCTGAATATAGATCTGAGTCCTAAAACCAATATCTTTTTCGGCGAGAATGCTCAGGGCAAGACAAATGTTCTTGAGAGTATTTTCGTAGCCGGAACCACCAAATCACATCGAAGTTCCAAGGACAGAGAGTTGATCAGATTCGGTGAAGAAGAGGCACATATTGAAATGATCGTAGACCGGAGAAATCTGGTCTACGAGATCGATATGCATCTCAAGAAGAATCATGCCAAGGGAGTGGCCATCAACAAGAGTCCTATTCACAGAGCCGGAGAATTATACGGAATAATAAATCTGGTTTTCTTTTCCCCCGAGAATCTCAACATCATAAAGAATGCTCCTTCTGAGAGAAGAAGATTTATGGATATGGAGCTTTGCCAGCTGGATAAGATATATCTATCTGATCTTATGTCCTACAACAAGGCTTTGATACAGAGAAACCAGCTTCTTAAGAGTCTTTCTGTAAGTTCTAAGGACGAGGATACTCTCGATATATGGGACCTTCAATTGGCGGCTTTTGGAAATAAAATAATTAACAGAAGAAAGGTTTTCGTTCAAAATCTTAACGAAATAGTGTATAATATACACAGGAGATTGACGGGAAATTTAGAAGAATTACGAATAGAATACAGCCCTTCTTCCGGTGATTTTACCATGGAGGAAGCGTTGTCCATGAATCGAAGTAAGGACCTCAGATATGCTTCCACTTCCGTCGGACCTCAGAGAGATGATCTGATAATTTACGTAAACGGAATGGATGTAAGGATCTATGGTTCCCAGGGTCAGCAGAGGACGGCGGCTTTATCTCTGAAGCTTGCAGAGATAGAACTGGTGAAGAGGACCATAAAGGATTCCCCGGTATTATTGCTGGATGATGTTCTTTCGGAACTTGATATGAACAGACAGGAATATCTCCTTGATAGCATACATGACATACAGACATTGATAACCTGTACAGGACTGGATGATTTTGTTAAGCACAGATTTCACCTGGATCAGGTTTATAAGGTAGAAGCCGGAATTGTTACAAGTGTAAACTAAAGGAGCATTCATGAGTCAGGATGAACTTAAACTTAAGAACGAATCAGAATACGGTGCGGACCAGATACAGATTCTGGAAGGCCTGGAAGCGGTAAGAAAGCGCCCGGGCATGTACATAGGATCTACATCATCAAGGGGTCTGCATCATCTGGTTTATGAGATCGTAGATAATTCAGTGGACGAGGCCCTTGCCGGGTTCTGTACCCATATTGAGGTTTTTCTCAACAAGGATGGATCAGTGACTGTTATTGATAACGGTCGAGGAATCCCTGTGGGAATCAACCACAAGGCGGGAATTCCTGCGGTGGAAGTGGTATTTACCATTCTTCACGCAGGCGGTAAATTCGGCGGCGGCGGATACAAGGTATCCGGCGGACTTCACGGAGTGGGAGCTTCTGTAGTAAATGCTCTCTCCAAGTGGCTTGAGGTTACTATCTCCTCAGAGGGTAAACTTTATCATCAGAGATACGAGAGAGGTAAAGTTATCAACAAACTGGAGGTTATTGGAACCTGCGATGTGGATAAGACCGGTACGAAAGTTGATTTTCTTCCGGATGACGAGATTTTTGAGACAGTGGAGTTCGATTACAATGTTCTCAAACAGAGACTTCGGGAGATGGCTTTTCTTACCAGAAATCTCAGAATCTCTCTCACCGATTTAAGAGGAGAGAGTGAAGTATCCCACAGCTTTTGTTTTGAGGGAGGCATCAAGGAGTATGTGAGCTACCTGAATAACGGCTCTAAACCTCTCTATGATGACATCCTCTATTTTGAGGGAGACAAGAACGGAGTTCATGTGGAAGTTGCAATGCAGCACTGTGACTCCTACAACGAGAAGTGTTATGGATTTGTTAATAACATCACAACACCTGAGGGAGGAACCCATATCGTCGGCTACCGTAATGCCATAACGAAGACTTTTAACGACTATGCCAGAAAGAATAAGCTTCTCAAGGACAATGAGCCGAACCTCAGTGGTGACGATGTAAGGGAGGGTCTCACGGCAATTGTCAGTGTCAAGATAGCAGAACCTCAGTTTGAAGGACAGACCAAGCAGAAGCTCGGAAATTCCGAGGCGAGAGGTGCCGTTGACAGTGTTGTGAGCAGTCAGCTGGAGATTTTTCTCGAGCAGCACCCGAATGTGGGCCGACTTACTGTAGAGAAGTCAGTTTTGGCTCAGAGAGCAAGGGCAGCGGCAAGAAAGGCCAGGGAGCTTATCAGGAGGAAGAGTCCTTTTGACAATACTTCGCTTCCCGGAAAATTAGCGGACTGTTCAGACAAGGACCCCAAGAACTGCGAGATCTACATCGTGGAGGGTGACTCTGCGGGTGGTTCTGCCAAGTCCGCAAGAGACAGAAGAACTCAGGCGATCCTTCCCTTAAGAGGCAAGATCCTTAATGTGGAGAAGGCCAGGGAGGATAAGATTTACGGCAATGCGGAGATCAAAGCTATGATCACTGCGTTTGGAACCGGCATTCATGAGGATTTTGACATTTCAAAGCTCAGATATGACAAGATCATCATTATGACCGATGCGGATGTGGATGGTGCGCATATCAGCACCCTCATGCTCACATTCCTTTACAGGTTCATGCCGGAACTCATCAAGGAAGGTCATGTGTACCTGGCTCAGCCTCCTCTCTACAAGATAGAGAAGAATAAGAAGGCCTGGTATGCTTACAATGATGAGGAATTGAAAGAAATCCTCAACGAGATAGGAAGAGAGAATAATAAGATCCAGCGTTACAAAGGTCTGGGAGAGATGGATTCGGATCAGCTTTGGGAGACTACCATGGATCCGGAGAGAAGAGTTCTCCTCAGAGTAGTCTATGATGAGGAGCAGTCCTCAGAGCTCGATCTGGTATTTACCACACTTATGGGAGACAACGTGGAACCCAGAAAGATATTCATTGAAGAGAATGCCAGATTTGTAAGCAACCTGGATATATAAGGAGAGTTAGATGGACGAGAATAATATTATTTTGAATTTTGATAAGGTCCATGAAGTCGATCTGAGAAAGACTATGGAGAAGTCCTATATTGACTATGCCATGTCAGTAATCGCTTCCCGTGCTCTCCCGGATGTAAGAGATGGACTTAAGCCGGTTCAGAGAAGAATTCTCTACTCCATGATCGAACTCAACAACGGACCGGACAAACCTCACCGTAAATGTGCCCGTATCGTGGGTGACACAATGGGTAAATATCACCCCCACGGTGACAGCTCCATCTATGGAGCACTGGTTAACATGGCCCAGGATTGGTCCATGAGATATCCATTGGTTGACGGTCACGGAAACTTCGGTTCCATGGATGGCGACGGGGCGGCGGCAATGCGATACACCGAGGCCCGGCTCAGCAAGATTTCCATGGAGATGACAGCGGATATCGGTAAGGATACCGTGGATTTCGCTCCAAACTTTGATGACACAGAAAAGGAGCCCACAGTACTTCCTTCAAGATTTCCCAATCTTTTGGTGAACGGTACCACCGGTATTGCGGTAGGTATGGCAACAAATATCCCTCCTCACAACCTCAGAGAGGTGATAAATGCGGTAGTTAAGATAATTGACAATCGTGTGGAAGAGGACAGGGACACGGATATCGGAGAGATACTCAGAATCGTCAAAGGACCGGATTTTCCCACCGGCGCTCAGATCCTTGGTACCAGAGGAATAGAGGAAGCCTACAGAACCGGTAAGGGTAAGATCAGAGTCAGAGCGGTAACAAACATTGAGACTCTCCCTAACGGCAAATCGGAGATTATTGTCACAGAACTCCCTTACCTAGTAAATAAAGCAAGGCTCATTGAGAAGATTGCGGAGCTGGTAAGAGATAAGAAGATCGACGGAATCACTTCCCTGAGCGATCAGTCCAATAGAGAAGGCATCCGGGTGGTAATAGAGCTTCGAAGAGATGTCAATGCCAATGTCATTTTAAACCAGCTTTACAAGCATACACAGCTTCAGGATACTTTCGGAGTAAATCTCCTTGCTCTTGTGGGTAACCAGCCGAAGGTAATGAACATTCTGGAGATTCTCAATCACTATCTTCTCCATCAGGAAGATGTAGTGACCAGAAGATGCAGATACGAGCTCAACAAAGCAGAAGAGAGAGCCCATATTTTGAAAGGTCTCCTCATTGCCCTGGACAATATTGATGAGGTGATTGACCTTATCAAAGCATCCAAGAATACAGCGGAGGCCAAGGTTAAATTAATAGAGAGATTTGCCCTTTCGGAAGCTCAGGCTCAGGCGATTGTAGATATGCGTCTCCGTGCGCTCACCGGACTGGAGAGAAGCAAGATCGAAGACGAATATGAAGAGCTCATGAGAAGAATCAGAGAGCTTACTATTATCCTCTCCGACAACAAAGAGCTCTTAAAGGTTATAAGAAAAGAGATCCTTGAGATCAGTGACAAGTACGGAGATGACAGAAGAACTTCCATCGGTTTCGATGATTCTGATATTTCTGTAGAGGATATGATTCCCAATGAGGATGTGGTCATTGCCATGACCAAGCTTGGCTATGTTAAGAGAATGACCATTGATACCTTCCGCAGCCAGAACAGAGGAGGCAGAGGCATCAAGGGAATGCAGACTGTGGACAATGACTACATGGAAGATATATTTATCACCACTTCCCACAGCCGGATCATTTTCTTTACTAATATGGGAAGAGCCTACATTCTTAAAGCCTATGAGATTCCGGAGGCAGGAAGAACTGCAAGGGGAATGGCGATAATCAATCTTCTTCAGCTGCTTCCTGGGGAGAAGATAACCACAGTGATCCCGGTAGTCTACAGCGACGAGGCAAGATATCTTTTCCTTGCCACAAGGAAGGGAATGGTCAAAAAGACGGATGTCACCGCTTTTGGAAATATCCGAAAGAATGGTCTCACGGCTATTACTCTCGCCGAGGGGGATGAACTGGTTACAGTCAAGGTCACAAGCGGAGATGACGAGCTGCTTCTTGCCACAAGAAAAGGACAGCTTGTAAGATTCCATGAAGATGATGTCAGACCTACCGGACGTTCTTCCATGGGTGTAAGAGGTATATCTGTTTCAGACGACGATGAAGTTGTGGTAATGCAGAAATACTGTGACGGTGAGTGTATGCTTTTCATAACCGAGAAGGGTATGGGCAAGCGAACCGCGGTTTCAGAATTCCCTCTCCACCACAGAGGCGGCAAGGGAGTTATCTCCTACAAGCTCAATGACAAGACCGGAGATGTGGCAGCGGCTATTGCGGTTAATGAGCAGGATGATGTGATGATCATAAATACCGAGGGAATCATCATCAGAATCGAGTGCGAGGGTATATCAAAGCTAGGAAGGGCAACCTCTGGTGTCAAGATGATCCAGCTCTCAGATGATATTCAGGTAGCCTCCATTGCCAGAATCCGGGCGGAGATCAAGGAGAGAGAAGGGGACAACCCGGAGAATCCTGTGGATAACAACGACGCCGCGGAGGATGAGCAGTAATAACTACTTATAGATCAAATAAACAGATAGATTGAATTAATCAATCATTTAATGAATCCCAATTACTATATAATTATAGGTATTGGGATTTGTTTTTTGACAAGGAGAATAGAGATGGCGTTATCAAAAGAGGAATTACTGGCAAAACTTTCAGAATGTGTTGTGGAGATGGAAGAGGAAGAAATAGTAGAGGTGGCCAATGAATATATAGAGGCCGGCTATGATGCTCTTGAAGGAATAATGGATGGTCTTATTGACGGAATGGAGAAGGTTAGCGAGCTCTTCGAAGAAGAAGAGTATTTTGTGACCGACGTTCTTCTCTGTTCGGATGCCATGTACGCGGGAATCGAGGTGTTAAAGCCTCATCTCACAGAGGATGATAAGTCCGGTCCTGCCAAAAAAGTTGTTATCGGAGTAATCGAGGGAGATACCCATGACATTGGCAAAAATCTGGTGAAGATCCTTTTGGATACAGCGGGATTTGAGATCTATGATCTTGGAAGAGATGTGCCTCTGGAGGCTTTTGTGGATAAGGCTGTGGAAGTGGAGGCGGATATCATCGCACTTTCCACCCTAATGACCACCACCATGATCGGTATGAAAAAGGTGATCGAGATGCTGGAAGAGAGAGGCGTCAGAGACAAGGTCAAGGTAATGATCGGGGGAAGCCCGGTATCTCCCAGGTTTGCAAATGAGATCGGAGCGGACGGATACTCAACCAACGCGGTGGAAGCGGTGAAGCTTGCCAGAAAGCTCACCAAAACTGACTGATGGGGAGCTGCCAATGATCACCGGAAAAGAACGAATCGACAGAATTTTTAATAAAAAAGAAACTGACCGACCGGCCTGCCTCTGTCCCGGGGGAATGATGAACATGGTGACCATGGAGCTCATGGACCTGGCAGGGGTTACCTGGCCAAAAGCTCACACCGACGCCGGGATGATGGCGGACCTGGCGGAGACAAGTTTCAGGACCGGCTGCTTCGACAACGTGGGAGTGCCCTTTTGCATGACCATCGAGGCGGAAAACCTAGGAGCTGAGGTGGACCTTGGTTCAAAAGGGGTGGAGCCCCATGTTTGCGGATACGCAGCCCCCTCCATTTCGGAATATGTGAGACCTGAGGGATTTGATCCTTCCAGAGGGAGGGCAGCCACAGTTATTGAGGCTATTCGGCTTTTGAAGGAGCGGAAGCTTGATGCCCCCATAGTGGGTAACATCACCGGTCCCATAAGCGTTGCCAGTTCTGTAGTAGATCCCATAAGTTTTTACAAAGGCCTTAGAAAGCGCCCGGAGGAGAGCCACGAGTTCATGGCTTTTGTTACAAAGAGTATCGGCGAGTTTTTAAAAGCTCAGGTGGAAGCCGGGGCGGATATAATCACCATCTCCGATCCCAGCGGCACCGGGGAGATACTGGGCCCTAAAATGTTTCAGGAATACGCGGTAAGATACATTAATCAGCTGGTAGTGCTGGCAAAAAGCCTGGGGGCCAAGGTGATCGTCCACATCTGCGGTCACATGAAAAGTGTATATGAGCAGATGAATCTGATAGAGAGCGACGTTCTCAGTTTCGATTCCTGTGTCTCCATGACCTCTGCCCGAAGTGCATTTAAGGACCGGGTGCTCATGGGAAATGTCAGCACCTACACCTTGGAATTCGGCCTTAAAGACAAGGTAAAAGAGCTCACTCGCAACTGCAGGAGATCCGGAGCCAACATTATCGCCCCGGCCTGCGGACTGGGTACCGGCTCTCCATTAGTAAACATAAGAGCCATAAAAGAAGCTCTTGAGGAGGATGCTGCAGATGCCGACTATCAGAATTAATGACAGAGAGCTGTCTTATTCCGGGAGAAGGAGTCTCCTTTCTATCCTCACCGGGGAGAAGATCTTCGTTAACAACCACTGTAGCGGAAAAGGAACCTGCGGTAAGTGTAAAGTGCGGATCCTAAAAGGCGAAAGCCCCATCTCTGACACCGACAGAATAAAGCTGACTCCGGAGGAGCTTAATAAGGGAATCCGCCTGGCCTGTACTTTTTTTCCGGAGGGAGATTTGGAGATAGAGAGCCCGGAGGAGGAGAAAAAAGCCCGGGTCCTCACCACCGGTTATCTGCCGGAGTTTGATTTTTGCCCTGCCATTAGGCAAAATAATTCAAAGGAGGGAACTGCTGTCTTTTTCCGGGAGGAGCTTTTAGACCAAAAAGACACTTCCGAAAAGTTTCCCCTTTTGGGCGCCGCCATTGACATCGGCACCACCACCGTGGTGTGCGAGCTGGTGGATTTAGAAAGCGGCAGGGTCCTTGGTTCCGAATCAGAGGTGAACGCCCAGAAAAAATATGGTCTTGATGTCCTCACAAGGATCACTTATGAGCTGGAGAATCCCGAAACCGGAGTTTTTGAGCTGCAAAAGGCCATAGTGGACTCCATAAACGAAATGATAAAAAGGATTTGCGCCAGGCTTCATATATCATCGGATCACATCTACGAAGCGGTGGTGGGGGCAAACTGCACCATGCTCCACATGTTTTTGGGAGTAGACGCCACCTCCATCGGAAGATTCCCCTACCGGCCGGTCTTTTTGGAGAGCCAGACTCTTACGGCTGAGAGCATTGGTCTGAAACTGGGAAAAAATGCCCGGGTGACGACCCTGCCCTCCGTGTCCTCCTTTATCGGCGGGGACATTGTGGCGGGAACCTGCGTAAGCAATCTCAAGCAAAAGGAAGGGAACGTCCTTTTTATAGATATCGGTACCAACGGGGAGATCGTCCTGAAAAGCGGAAATCGACTGCTTTGCTGCTCCTGTGCTGCAGGCCCTGCCCTTGAGGGAATGAATATCAGCTCCGGAATGCGGGCCCAGGAGGGTGCCGTGGAGGATTTAAGAATCCTTCCGGACAGAGTTGACCTCAAAGTGATCGGAAATACAAAACCCCTGGGACTTTGCGGCAGCGGAATCCTGGCGGCGATAAGAGAACTCCTCTTGACGGGAATAGTGGGCAGATCCGGGACTTTTGTCAAACCCGAAAAGCTGGATCCCTCAGATTATCGCCTGAAATATATCCGTCTCAAAGGTAAAAAGAGAGAGTTTATCATAAGTGACCCCTCCGGCGGGGAGATCCTGGTAACACAAAACGATGTGCGACAGGTTCAGCTGGCCAAGGGGGCGATACTTTCCGGCTTCACGGCTCTTTTGAACAAAGCCGGCATCGGCATGGGGGACCTGGATGAGGTGATGATCGCCGGTCAGTTCGGAGCCCATCTTCCCGGAGACAGCCTCACCGGGGTGGGAATCCTGCCAAAAGAGGTGGAAGATAAGCTCACCTATATCGGCAACTCCTCCAAGACCGGCGCTTACATGGCACTCATGTCGGAAAAAGTAAGGCAGGAGATGACAGAGCTTGCCGGAGAAATGGAATATCTGGAGCTGGCGGAAACCGTGGACTACGAGAGGCTTTTCTCTGAGTGTCTGATTTTTCCCGGCCAAAAGGAAGCCTAATATGACCATCAAAGATTACAAATGTACCCCGGATCCGGGCATTGCCCCGAATCTTATAAAAAATCTGGACGCGGATATCACTTTTCCCGAGGCCTATCTGGAGAGAAAGTCCATGGCGAAGCTGTCAAAAGCCATAAAGGAAGCCTCGGGGAGCGAGTTTTGCGTTCTTCCATTTTGCCACACCCTGGAGGGGGAGGCCCTTGGAGGAATCGTAAACTACGGGAACGAGATCACCGGCCCCCGGGCAAAAGAATTCATCTGCAAAAGCCCGGAGGAGGTGCTTTTGCTCACTGACATCGATTTTTCAAAAGGACGGATAAGGGAAACTCTGGAGGCAGCGGAAATTCTCACCTCAAAGGGAGAGGAGGTACTCCTCGAGATCTCCGGCCCCTTCACCATACTGAACGTCCTCATGGACTTTTCCAGGGTGGCAAGGACTCTTCGCAAAAACCGTCCGCTCATGAAAGAAATCTACTGGAAACTGGGAAATCAGGTCCTGGCTTTTGTGGAGGAGGCGGTCAAAAAGGGTGTCACCCTCTTCAGCTACGCCGATTCCTCCGGCGGAGTGAACATCCTTGGTCCCAAATTCATGGAGCAGGTGGTGGAGGACTTTACCTTTGATTTTGTAAAAAAACTCCGGAGCCTGTTGTCCGGCAAGGGAACCCTGATCCTTTGTCCAAAAACCACTTTTGCCCTCCTGGGAGCAGAAAAAGCAGAGCTTATCAACCGGCCGGTTCCTCCGGGGATGACCTACGGAAAAGCCTGCGTTATATCCCGGGGCGAGATTGGAATCCTTGGGCAGCGGTGCATCAAGGACAGAGGATTTATACTTAAAAACGGACTCCTGAAGGAAGTAGTTCTCAAATAGAAGCAGGTAGAAAAATGAATTACGAAGAATTACAGAAATTAATGAGAGAGCAAAAGGTGGAGATGACTCCGAAGGAGCGAATGACCGCCTACAACAAGGGGGAGGAAGTAGATTTCAATCCCTATAAGCTGCAGGGTCCGGATCCCTGTATCACCAACATTCTGGGGTATAAGACCTCGGATTTTGCAAAAAACTATGATGTGGTGGAAGCGGTGACCAGATCCCGAATCGATGACTACGATCTCGGAGGCTGCAATGTGAGCCTGGGACTTCGCACCGTGGGAGCAGCCTACGGGTCCGAACTTTCTTTTCCCGATAATGGCTTCGACCACGTTACCAGGTACTGTGTCAACGACTACAGTGATCTTGACAAGCTGGAGCCCATCACGGACCCCCTGAATAATCCTGCCTACAAGGTGCTCTACGACCGGGCGGCGGAGATCAAAAGACGGATCCCCGAGATCAGCGTCTCCACGGGAGTTCCCGGCCCCATTTCCACTGCCATTGCCATGCGCCCCATAGAAAAGGTGCTTAGAGATACGGTAAAAGACCCGGAAAATCTTCACCGTCTCATGCAGTATGCTGTGGATGGCACCCTTGCCTGGGTGAGAGGTTATAAGGAGCGGTTCGGAAAAGCCTCCGTTGGAATCTCCGACCCGGTGACCTGCACTACCATCCTCAGCAAAAAGCAGTTCCTCAAATTTTCAAAACCCTACTTAAAGCAGGTTATCGAGGGAATCGAGGACATAATGGGCTCCACTCCGGGAATCCATATCTGCGGCAAGACAAAAGCAATCTGGGACGACATTGTGGATCTGGGAATAAAAAGTTTCAGCATTGACAATGTGGAGGACTTAGCTGAGGCAAAAGCAAGCTTCGGAGACAAAATGCAGATAATAGGCAATGTTCCCCCGGTGGATGTTATGATGAACGGCACCATCGACGATGTCATTGCCGCGGTTATCGATAACCTGAGAAAATGTGCCGACAACCCCTGCGGCTACGTGATCAACACCGGATGCCAGCTCTCATTGGGAACCCCCAAACAGAACCTGGATGCCTATATCTATGCAGTTAGAAAGTATGGAAGAGGTGCCAGAAAAGGACATCTCCCCAAAGGCCTTGAAGATGCTTGTTAAGGTGCCGGAATACGTTTATAATTAACCTATTCAGAAGGCACGGAGGGGACGATCGTGAAAAGAATAGCCTTGATGATAATCAAAAATATCCTTCTTTTTCCCTATTACTGGTGGAAGACCCACTATTTTGCAAAACATCCGGACAAATACACGGATGAGGAGAAGTACGGATTCATCAACTGGGCAGTAAAAAGAGCCAACAAGGGAGGTCGGGTCACCATCAAGGCCTTCGGGCTTTCCAACATCCCGGAGAAGAACGGTTTTCTCATGACGCCGAACCATCAGGGAATGTACGATTGTCTGGCGCTCATGGAGTGTTTTCCCAGACCTTTTTCCGTTGTGGTTAAGAAGGAAGCCATGAATTACATTTTTGTAAAAGACGTTCTTGGATCCATCGGGGCAATAGGCATGGACAGAGATGACGTGAGACAATCTCTCCAGGTCATCCGACAGGTGTCAGGAGAAATCTCAAAGGGCCGGAACTTTCTTATTTTTCCCGAAGGGACAAGGAACAAGGACTTAAACAATGTCCATGAGTTCAAGGGAGGATCCTTCAAATGTGCCTACAAGGCCAAAAGCCCCATTCTTCCCGTGGCTCTCATTGACGCCTTCAAAGGTTTTGACTCCGGCACCATTGAGCCCATCACCGTGGAGGTCCATATTCTCCCGGCGATTTGCTACGAGGAGTACAAGGATATGAAGACCCCGGAACTGGCGGATTTGGTGAGAGATCGGATCCAGAGCAAGATTGACGAGGTGCTGTCGGCAAGAGGAGAATAAGGTAATTGTAATCTTGAGGTTGACAAAAAAAATCAGTTAACATATAATGATGAGGATATTTCAGTAGTATTTGGAGAAATACTCAAGTGGCTGAAGAGGCGCCCCTGCTAAGGGTGTAGACGGTTAACGCCGTGCGAGGGTTCAAATCCCTCTTTCTCCGTACTAGAAGGCACGATGATCGGATGGATGTTCATCGTGCCTTTTGTTGTAGAAGCGATAAGCTAAAATTCAATGCTAAGAAGGTGAGCAAAATGGCAGACACTACGACCTGCGCATTTATTTTTAACAATGATACTTATGAGGCAAAACATTTTCAGGAGATATACAGGAAGGCAGATCCCTCCCTTTACGAGGTGATCCGACTGGTTGAGGGAAGACCCCTTTTCCTTGAGGAACACTATGAGAGACTTGTGAAGTCAGGAAAAAGCATTGGATTCACTATCGGCTTTTCCCTTGAAGAGCTGAGAGAGCGGATCTTGTCTCTGGCAAGCTCCCAGGGAATCGAAAATCAGAACGTGAAGCTGGTGATCAACAACCTAAAGGAGAACCCCCAGGGGGATTTCTATCTCTATTTCATCCCCTCCTCCTATCCCACCCCGGAGATGTACCGAGATGGGGTGGACACGGATCTTTTTCGGGCTATGCGGGAGAATCCCCAGGCCAAGATAATCAATCAGTCCCTGAGGGACGCCACCAACGCGTTTATTGCGGAGAAAAGTCTTTTTGAGGCGGTTCTTGTGAATGACGACGGAGAGATCACCGAGGGCAGCCGAAGTAATATTGCTTTTGTCAAAAACGGGGAGATCTACACCAGCCCCGCAGCAGGAGTCCTTCTCGGAGTAACCAGACAGCGGATCCTTCGGATCTGCGGCGAAAATGCTATTCCCGTTCACGAAGTTCCCATTAAGGCGGATTCCATCTCAGAGTTTTCCGGGGCTTTTGTCTGCGGAACCAGCCCGAAGATCCTTCCCATAAGAAGAATGGGAGAGGTGAGTTTTGACGTTTCCGACCCCACCTTGAGACGTCTCATGAGACTTTATGATGATGAGATGAAGGAGAGTTTTTCCAGTTATGACAGAAAATAGATCCCGTAGATTAAGTGTTTTAGGGGCAGCGCTGACCCTTTTCGGAGGTGCCTGCTGGGGTCTGTCCGGCTCTGTAGGACAGTTTCTCTTCAGCACACAGGGCATGGATACCAGATGGCTCATTCCCATCCGACTGACTTCCGCCGGTATAGTGCTGATCATTTTTTCCATAATTAAATACGGCAAAAAAACATTGGGCCCCTTCACCACCCGAATCTTTCGCCGGGAGATCCTCATCTACGGCCTCCTGGGTGTGGGCTTCAGCCAGTTTACCTACTTTTTGACGATCCAGCTGTCCACCGCAGCTATCGCCACCATTCTCCAGGACCTGGCCCCTTTGATCATGATCGTGTGGTTCTGCCTTATAAGGCGATCGGCACCAAAGCCAAAAGAGATCGTAAGCTTCCTTCTGGCCTTCGGAGGTGTGTTCCTTTTGGTGACTCACATGAATTTTCAACATCTTGCAGTATCCCCCGCAGCCCTTTTGACCGGTATACTCTGTGCCGTGGGCGTGGCAGTGTACAATATTTCTCCGGTACACCTTCTGGAGGAGTTCCCGGTACCTATTCTCCAAGGCTGGTCGTTTGTGATGAGCGGAATCGTTACCGGCCTCATATTCAGACCCTGGACCTTCGACTACCATCCACGGGGCATTGCCATCCTTGGCATCTGCACCGTGATCATCCTGGGAAACCTTCTGGCCTTCCCCTGCTATGTCACCGGGCTGAAATATATAGGTCCCGAAAAAGCAGTCCTCTACGGTTTCGCCGAACCTGTGTCCGCCGCTATCATCTCAGCGCTATTCCTGGGAACCGGATTTACAGTCTATGACGCTCTGGGATTTGCTATGATTTTTGCCATGATGATAATTATTTCCCGTCCGGAAAAAGAAAACTAAGCCCGAAAGCTCCCAAAACCGCAAGATATTGTGGGTCTGGGAGCTTTAAAATTACTAGTTTCAATTTTTTGAAAAAAAATAAAAAAAAGGTGTTGACGAAGGGGCAAACGGGGTGATATTATATACAAGCTGACGCGTGAGCAACACGAAAACGCGAAGGCAAAGGACCTTGATAATTGAACAGTAGAAGATATGAATTAACACAAAAAACCCGAAAGTTCGTAAGAGTAATGGACAGACAAGTCCTAAAAACAAACGAACGAGAACGGTAAAGACGGAAGATCGACAGAGTTGATCTTG
>JAQYAH010000072.1 GCA_029227635.1 Clostridiales bacterium | reverse complement strand
ATCCGCTTCAACGGTGACAGAAGCTACGATATTCTCTGGGGCTTTGACAACGGAACCGGCCGTCCTACCAGTGAGCTTCCGGCACATGTGCTCTGCCACAATGCAAGACTCAAGGATGATCCCAACAACAAGATCGTTATGCACTGCCATCCTATAAACCTCAACGCAATGACCATGATCCATCCTCTCGATGAGGAGCTGTTCACAAAGACTCTCTGGAGAATGAATTCAGAGTGTGTTCTTGCTTTTCCGGAGGGAATCGCACTCCTTCCCTGGATGAAGTGCGGCGAGGGTGAGATCGGTGATGCGACAGCTGAGAAGATGAAGAACAAGAGGGTTGTTGTGTGGCCCTTCCATGGTATCTTTTCCAGCGGAAATTCACTGCTTGATGCTATCGGTCTTATTGAGACTATTGACAAAAATGCCGGAGTTTATGTTGCGGTGGCAGGAAGAATGAACCAGAGCATGACTGACGAAAATGTTGAAGAACTCCGGGAACACTTCCATCTTAATTAGGCAATTTTCATGAAAACGATTTTTTATCTTGTCAGACACGGCAAAACATTGTTTAATAACCTTGGAAGATTTCAGGGACGATGTGATTCTGAGCTCCTTCCCGAAGGAATAGAGATGGCAAGACGTCTCCACGACGGACTTAAGGATGTGGATTTTGCCCTTGCGGCGACCTCTACTTCCGAGAGAGCAGTGGATACGCTAAAAGGAATCCTTCAGGAACGAGAGATTCCTACTATATACTGTAAGGGACTCAAGGAGATGGCTTTTGGCCGTCTCGAGGGAGCGCTGATACAGCTTTCCGAACCGCCTGCCCCCATCGATGAACAGGGCTATGCCTATGCCGGAGGGGAAGACCGGAGAGAAGCAGGAGACAGATTCCGCAAATGCCTGGAAGAAATAGCAGTTGAGGGTAATGTATTGGTGGTATCCCATGCGGCGGTCATTTTTGACACCCTGCAGGTGCTGGATCCCACAATAGATTTCAAATCTGCCAATAAGACAGTACCCAACTGCTCGGTAACCAAGCTTGAGTATTCGGAGGGTAAATTCAGTATCCTTGCAATGCCAAGCGTAGAATATTTTATCTAAGAAGGGGAAATATCATGTTAGAAACACTCAAGAGAGACGTGTGTGAAATCGCTAAGAGAGCGCAGAGAGATGGTTTATGCAAGCATAAATCCGGAAACTTCTCTGCAAGAGATAAGGAGACAGGTCTTGTAGTTATCACACCTACAAGCGTTGACCGTGAATATCTTACACCTCGTGATATGGTTGTGATCACACTTGATGCAGAGGTAGTAGAGAACCTTTCCGGTCTTAAACCCACCAGTGAAGTATTAATGCACCTTCAGGTTTATAAAGAGGATCCTGAAGCAACTGCAGTTTGTCATACACATTCAATGTACGCAACAACTTTTGCAGTACTCAACAAGCCCATCCCTGCTGTAGTTTACGAGGTTGCTAACCTTGGTCTCAGCAAGGCACGCATCCCTGTAGCTCCTTACGGACGCCCCGGAACCATGGATCTTCCCATGTCTATCGTTGAGTCCATCAAGGAAGCTAACTGCATGCTCCTTCAGAGCCACGGTGTTCTTACTTTTGATAAGGGCAACATTTACGATGCATACCTCAAGGCTTGCTATGTAGAAGAGATAGCTCAGTTGTACTGGAATGCACTTGTTGCAGGACAGGGCGCAGAGCCTTATTCACTTCCTACTTCAGAACTTGCTGCATGGGAGTATCCTCACCAGGTTAAGATGCCTAAATAATCCGGCATTACCATAGAAGAATCATAATAGGGCATGAGATCGAAAGATATTCGAAATCATGCCCTTTGTGTTTGTTATTTAGAAAAATAGTTCAAGAAGCTCGGTAGGTTTTGAGATCTCCGCCATGGGAGATTTAGCCTTACCCATGCCGTAATTGCAGTAGACGAAGTCGATTCCCGCCGCTGAGGAGGCTTCCTCGTCCATATGAGTGTCTCCTATGTAAACGGCTCTTTCCGGATCAATACCGCAGCGGTCCATCAGAGCTCTTATGGTAAAGCTTTTGACCTGCTTTGTGTCACCGTAGCACATCCAGTCCTTGAAATAGCCTTGAAGTCCGTTGGCCTTTATTACGGATTCCACATACCCAACATTGGCATTGGTTACCACATAGAGGTCATATTTTTCTCCAAGAGTTTTAAGTGTTTCCTTCATACCCTCGTACAGGGGATTCTTGTAGTCGATCAGATAGCGGTACTGATACTCGTAGAGATAAGGCTCCACCTTGGCAAACTCCTCTGCCGGAACTTCAGGGTAGAGAGTGTCAAAAATATCCTTCATAGTGTTGCCAAACAGCCGGGTCAGGACCTCATCGTCAAAATTCACCGGGAGGTCAGTGTGATCCTTGATGGCATCTCCCCAGGCAATGGTTATGACGTGTACAGAGTCCCAGAGGGTTCCGTCCACATCGAAGATCAGCGCCTTCTTGTTTTCAATTTTCTTCATTGTTCATTCTCTCTTTCATATATATGTAGCGAAGACCTAAAAAGCCTTTGTCATAGCTAAGATAGCTTCCTTGATCTCTTCAGGGGGAAGAACCAGGGCGAAACGCACATAGCCCTCTCCCATGGGGCCAAAGGATGCCCCGGGGGTACATATGATTCCGGCCTTATCCATAAGCTCCAGGCAAAAGTCCATACTGCTGCCATGTCCCTCCGGGATCTTTGCCCATACAAACATGCTGCCCATGCTGTCCGGGGCCTCAAAACCGATGCTCTTTAAGCCTTCACAGAGGGTGTTTCTGCGCTCCTCGTAGAGGCTGCACTGAGCCTTTACCATGTCAGTGGGACCTGTGAGAGCGGCAATGGCCACTTTCTGAAGGGGTAAAAACATGCCAAAGTCGATCTGAGAGCGAAGCTTTCGAAACTGAGCGATCACATCCGGTCTGCCTATGCAAAAAGAAATACGGGCGCCGGTGAGATTAAAACTCTTGGATAGGGAAAAGAACTCAACTCCAACTTCCCTTGAGCCCTCATATTTCAGAAAACTTCCTCCTACATGACCGCCGAAAATTATGTCGCTGTAGGCGTTGTCGTGAATGATGAGAATATCATTTTTCTTTGCAAAAGCAATGATCTCCTCGTAAACCTTATCATTTCCAATGCTGCCCGTGGGGTTGGAGGGCAGGGATACTACCATATATTTGGCTTTTCTCGCCACGTCCTCCGGAATTTCTGCCACATTTGGCAAAAAACCGTTTTCCTTAACCATAGGATAGTAGTAAGGGTCAGCTCCGGCAATCTTTGCCCCGGCAATGAAAACCGGGTAGCAGGGCGTAGGCAAAAGAACTGTGTCTCCCTCATTGCAAAGAACCATGCCAAGGTGTCCTAATCCTTCCTGGGTTCCGTAGCAGGAGCACACCATATCCGGGGTGATGGAAACCCCAAAGCGCCTCTCATAATAGGAGCACACCGCCTCGAGCATCTCCGGGAGATCTCGAAGAGCATACTTCCAGTTGTCAGTATTAAGGGCCGCTTCCCTGAGGGCTTCCACAAGGTGGGGAGCAGGAGTGAAATCCGGAGTTCCCACACTCATGTTGAAGATTTTCCGACCCTGTTTTTCCAGTTTCAGCTTCTTATCGTTCAGCGCAGCGAAAATCTCATCGCCAAACCGATCCATTCTATTTGAAAACTGCATGTTAGCCTCCTGAAAAATCAAATCTTTTCTTATATTATCATATCTCAAGGCAATACAAAAGCCTGAGGGGGCTTGGGCTTTGTTTTATACGGGAACTCGAGGAAACTGAACTAAAAAGCACGATATCCACAGATTTAAGTCTGAGGTATCGTGCTTTTCTACGGAAACGGTGGGATTCGAACCCACGTGCCGATTGCTCGACAACCGCATTTCGAGTGCGGCTCGTTATGACCACTTCGATACGTTTCCCCGTAATTCTGTTGTATTTTATCAGAATCCAAATTCATATTCAAGGTATTGAGTATCAAAACCCAAAATCATATAATAGAGGCAACCGCACTCGGCGCGTGAATCTCCTAAGTGAGATTCTTTTTGTTTATCGACGAGCCAAAGTCCGGGCACTTCTGATGATTATGAGAGGTATTAAATGGCTTATACAGCACTATACAGAAAATTCAGACCGACGACTTTTTCCGAGGTAAAGGGACAGGATGCCATCGTCACCACCTTGAGAAATCAGGTGATCAGCGGGCGGGTGGGTCATGCCTATCTGTTCTGCGGAACCAGAGGAACCGGAAAGACTACCCTTGCCAAGATCATGGCAAAATCCGTAAACTGCGAACACCCGGTAAACGGGGAAGCCTGCGGATGTTGTGAATCCTGCCGGGTCATCGAAGACGGAAGCGCTATTCACGTAATCGAAATCGATGCAGCCTCCAACAACGGCGTGGATAACATCCGGGAGATCCGGGAAGAGGTTGCTTATTCCCCTACAATAGGAAAATACAAAGTTTACATTATCGACGAGGTACACATGCTCTCCCCCGGTGCGTTTAATGCTCTTCTCAAGACTCTGGAGGAGCCCCCCTCGTATGTGATCTTCATCCTGGCCACCACCGAAGCCAGAAAGCTGCCTCAGACCATTCTTTCCCGGTGCCAGCGCTACGATTTCAGACGCATTGACCTGGTAACTATCAAGGACAGACTGGCAGAGCTATTGGAAAGGGAGAATATCTTAGCTGAGGAGGATGCCCTCAGATATATTGCCCGCCTGGCGGACGGATCCATGAGAGATTCCCTCAGCCTTTTGGAACAGTGCCTGGGGTATTATCCTGACGAGCCGGTGACCTATCGCCATGTCATTGAGGTGATGGGGGCAGTGGATCCCGGGGTGTATCCGGATTTTCTCAAGAATATGCTGGCAGGGGATGTGTCTGCCTGCCTTGAGCTTTTGGATATGGTGCTCAGAGAGGGAAGAGAACTCTCAGTATTTGTGAATGATTTTATCTGGTATCTCAGGAATCTTATGCTGGCCAAAAGCATGGAGGATGACGCAAACGCGGAGAGTGTCCTCGAAATGTCAAAAGAGCAGCTGAAAGAACTGAGGGATATCGGAACCAGGATCGATCTGAATTCTATCTACCGATACATCAGAGTATTCTCGGAGCTGGTGGCTCAGCTTCGGCAGACGGAGCAGAAGAGGATCACCCTGGAGACCTGTGTGGTAAGGCTTTGCAATCCGGAGATGGACGAGGACCTTGACTCTCTGAAGGAGAGGATAAGAGTTCTGGAGAAAAAAGTCAGAACTCTGGAGAAAACTCCCAGAACAGTGGTTGCCGGACCTATGGCAGATGGTGTTCCTGGGAATACAAAGACATCGGATAAGCCTATTGCAAAACCGACACTTAAGGCGGCGGTGCCCGCCGAGGTGGAGAAGCTGGTTCGGAACTTTGATTCTCTTTTGAAGGAGATGAAGCCTACCTGGAGACGGTATCTCGAGGATGCAAGACTTTCCCTGAGTGATGCCGGAAATCTCCTGATCGTTTTCACCGAGGGTACCGGCAAGGAGTACTTTGAGAGGGATGCGAAGGAGCTGGAGGCTTTTCTCAGCGGCAAGGTTGGAGCAAAGATCCGGGTAGAATTTGACGAGATCAGAAACACAGACAACTTTTCAGACATTTATGCTGACCTTAAAGACAAGATAAAAATGCCCATCACAATTGAGGGTGAGGAGTAGATATGAACAATTACGAACTGCTTTACCAGATCATGGGAGAGACCTTAAAGGAGAAGAGTTTTCTGAAAGAGACGGGAATCACCCCCGGAGAGACTAATGCATTTCTTTATACTCACGGCTGGCACTGTGCCCTGGATGAGCTGTTCAAAAGCTTTGAGGAGAAGGGCAGATTTAATGCCATAGAGGTGGCGAATATCTGCCAGAACCATATCCCGGAGATGAAAGAGGGGCCTTTTGAGGGCTGGCCGAAGCACACATTTTTCTTTCTCAGGGATGCCCTTTTCCCGGGAATGGCGGATGAGATGGCCGATCCCGGCAAATATGAGCGAGGAAGAAGGATTTACCAGCAGATTCTCAGGGGACTTTACAGCTTCGAGAGGGCAGTGCTTCCTTTTGATCCTACTTTTGATCTCCAGTATGTGGATGAGAGGCTCATTGAATCAAGCGGAAGCGCCTCGGAGTATGCCCATTTGAAAAAGGTCAGCTCCCAGCTTTATATTTATGAATTTATGAGAATTGCCTCCAACGTGACTCCTTTTAACACTTTGGGTCACATGTTTGGAGTTCACTATGTGGCCATGCTCATGGCTTACCAGCTTAAGAACGCGGGAGTGTCCGTGGATCTTGGGCTTATTTCCGGTGCCGCAGCAGGTCATGATATTGGTAAGTACGGTTGCCGCAAAAGAGAGGAGCGCCGGGTACCTTATCTTCATTATTACTATTCGGATGTATGTTTCAGGAAATTCAATCTTCCGGAGATGGCCCACATCGCGGCGAACCACTCTACCTGGGATTTGGAGCTGGAGGATCTGTCCGTGGAATCTCTCCTTCTTATCTACTCGGACTTCCGGGTAAAAAGTGAGTGGCCGGAGATCAATGGAGTTAGAACAGAGAAGATCTGCTTTTATACCCTGGACGATTCCTATGCGGTTATTCTTGGCAAGCTGGACAACGTGGATGAGGCGAAGAAGCACCGTTACGAGAAGGTTTTTTCCAAGTTAAAGGACTTTGAGAATTTTATGAAGTCCCTGGATGTCATCACCGATGTGCCGGCGGACTTTTCCAACTATAACGACAGAGTTCCCCAGGTGGAGGAGGTGGATGCCACCCTTTTGGAGGGAAAAGACAACGTGGAACAGTTCAAGTTCCGGGCCATCGACCACAACCTGCGGATTTTGGCGGATTTCCGGTTCGAGAGCGGATATGCCAGCATGCTGGAGTCGGCGAGAAGTGTGGACTGGACCAAGACCAGAACCTACCTGAATATTTTTGCAGAGTATTCCATCTACATGCCGGAGAAGCAGAAGCTGCGCACTTTGGAGTACCTCTATGACCTTTTGTCGGTGCATGAGGCGGATATCCGAATCAGGGCAGCAGAAGTTCTGGGCAAGCTTGTCGGCACCTTCCGAGAAGAATACAAGAAGGAGGTTCCCGAGGATATCTCCATGTCCGATGTCAGCCTCACAAATGTGATGATGTTCGACAAATATCTGGACATGATCCTCTATCCTACCAAGAAACTCACGGATCAGCACCGGGAGTGGATAATGAATTCGGCAGGTACCTTTGTCAACTCAGTACTCAATTCCTGCAAACCTATGCGCAGACACAAGTATATGCCTGCCCTGGAAAAGCATTTTTTGAGACGGGACTTAAACGAGGAGCAGAACATTGCCCTGCTCACTATTGTGATGAGGGTGGATCCGGATCATCTTGGAGAAGAGATCCGGGAGACTATTCAGGAGTTTTTCCGTTATTCTATATCCTGCAGCTACAATCTGCTTCTTGCCACGGTGATTGCCCAGAATACTTTCTGGAAAGGAGAAGATCAGGACTGGTTCTTCGAAATAATCGCGGGGATCTTCAACGAGCACTTCGGTGAGAGATCTGTAGATTCCCGACTGAATGTCATGTACCTGGAGAACTTGAAGAGCAGTACCCACTGGATCCAGAAGATTGCCAACATTGCTCTCATGGAGTACTACGTGATCCGGGACGATCTGTCCGGAATCACTTCCGGTCAGATCCTGCACATTGCTACTCATCTGGCCAACATCGTAAAGGTCAGCGAGGTGGTGGATGTACGTCAGTGTGCGGGAAATACTCTGGTTAGACTTACGGAATACCTCTCTGAGGAACAGAGAAATGAGATTGCGGTGGAGCTTTTCAATGGCCTTGAGATCGGAGATTATCAGTTCTCCCGTTACATTCCTGAGTACCTGGGCCAGATCATTCTCTATCTGTCTCCCAACGAGCTGGATGAGTCCCTTAGAGATCACATGCAGCTTTTGGAGAACGGAAACGAGCAGTCCAGTATCTCCGTAATCAACACCATCAAGGTAGCCATCAACCATTATTCCGGCTATCAGAGGCGTTTCGGGGAGGATGACGAGACCATCAGCAAAAGAAAGAGCTATATGATGGGAATAATCCTCAAGGCCTACGCAGGTTACATGCGCACCCTGTCCCAGGAGGCGCTCCTTGTGATAGGAAGCGGAATTTTTGCATCTCCCATTATGACGGATGAGGAGAAGGCGGATATCTATGTGAAGTTCGGCAAAAAGATCTGCATGATCCTGGATGAAAGAAGTGAGAAGGAGCTGGATTTCTACAACAATGCGGCTTCCCTCAACCATATATACCGTTTTATCTCCCACTACGAGACCGAGTACGGGGAGTTCAGGTTCCCGAAAGCGGAGAAAATTGCCTTTTTCCCCGGGGCCTTCGATCCCTTCAGCCTTGGTCACAAGGCTCTCGCCCGGGCTATTCGGGATGCGGGTTTTGAGGTTTACCTGGCAATCGATGAGTTTTCCTGGTCGAAGAAGACTCAGCCTCACCTGGAGCGACGGCGTATCATGCTCATGTCCACAGCTCAAGAAGAGAACATGTACCTTTTCACCGAAGGTGTTCCGGTAAACATTGATAATCCGGCGGATTTAAAGCGGTTAAAAGACCTTTTTGCCGGCAGAGAAGTCTACATTGCAGTGGGCACCGACGTTATCCGAAATGCCTCCTGCTACAAGGCGAAGCCGGTGGATCACTCTATTCACTCCATGAATCATCTGGTGTTTGAGAGAGTTTCCGCCCATGAGGACAAGTATCGCCTGGAGGGAGAAAATGTCTACCCCATCACCGGAAAGATTGTAAAGCTTTCCGTGAAAAAGTATTTTGAGGACATCAGCTCCACCAGGATCCGTGAGAACATCAACCTCAACAGGGATATCTCCAACCTGCTGGATCGTTTTGCTCAGAGATATATTTACGAGCACAACCTCTATCTCAGAGAACCTACCTACAAGCATGTGCTTCAGGCTCAGGATTTGATCATCAGTGAGTACAAGGACATCAGCGGAGCAAGAGAGGAGGAGCTTCTTTCCCGAATGGAGGCAAAAGGCTATGACATGGACAAAGCTACTGCCTACTTAAGGGACAAAGGCCGAAAGACCATAATTATTGAGAGTGAACACAGCAAAAATAAGATTCAGGCAGCGGTGAGTTCCCACGCGGTCAGAACCAATGACTTTTACCGGGAGTTTAAGGACGTGGAGATGGCGGCCAAGATCAGGGAAGCCAGCCACGGAAGAACTGCCGTTATCGGTTTTTTTGCAGTATTCAATACAAGAAATATTTCCAATATCAGCCAGATCCTTCTGACGGAGGTGATGGCAGATCTGCTTTCCCGAAACTACACCTACGCGGTGTACCACCCTGTGGCGGAGTCAGACAAGGAGGAAACAGTGATAGAGGTCCTGAGGCGTCACGGCTTTATCAATATTGCCGAGAGCGGACAGCCTCCTCTCTATGCGGTGGACATGTCGGCGCCGACCATCATTTTCAGGGATGTCAGGCAGAATATAAAGAACCCTCTTAACCGCAACCCCAGAGTAGTCAGGGTAATTGAGAATGCTCACAACCGGCTGCTGCACACAATGACTGCCCTGTATCCCGGTCAGCTGGTACTTTCCTTTAATACCAGCGCGGTGTACAACAAGATCATTGCCAAAATTGCAGAACTAAATGGAGTCAGCATTATTCCGGATCCCAAGCGGAGGAGGGGACCTTACATGTGCGTTCCTTTCGGAAAATGCATGTCGGATGTGGCGGTGCCTAACACTGTGACCAAAGGTCTTCACACTGAGAAATACTTTAAGGGAGATCTCTCCGGTTTTAGAATCGCCGAGTCCCCGGGTTATTCCACCCTGGAAAACCAGGTGGAGACCCTGAAATCATTCCACAGACCCATCATTTTGGTGGAGGATCTGCTCCATAGAGGCTATCGGATGCAGAAGCTTTTGCCTACTCTTGATGAGCGGAAAGTGGAGGTCAAAGCCATCGTCTCCGGTGTCATAACCGGCAAGGCCAAGGACATGATGGAGGAAAAAGGCCGCCGGGTGGAGGCCGCTTACTACATTCCCACCATCAACATATGGCTGAACGAGAGGGATTGCTATCCCTTCATCGGTGGCGACGGAATCGACGTGGATGAGCTGGATATAAGAGCAAACGAGGGTCGTCATGTGAACCTGATGCTGCCCTACGCTTATCCGAAGTTTATCGGACGTACAAACACTTTGGATGTCCTCAGGTATTCTATGACCTGTCTTGAGAACACGAAAGACATTCTGGAAGTCCTGGAGGAAGAGTACTTAAAGACATTTGAGAAAAAACTGACCCTTAAGCGCCTCGGCGAAGTGATCAGCAGCCCGAAGCTCCCCTATCGGGGCAAAGGCATGGATTACGATGATTCCATCGCTCCTTCGGAGTTCATAAAGAGCGATCTGGATCGGCTGATGCGTATCGGAGGAAGATTATTATGAAACAGATAAAAGACCTGCTCCACGGCCCGGCCCTTCCCGCCGGGTTCGTGCCCGATGTGCTCACCGGCAAAGCCGGAAAACTCAGGCTTCAGATAGTGGCCCTTGGGGATGTGGGTATGACTATGCTTTTGGGCCTTTCCCTTTTGGGGGGAGAGGAAATCTCCGAGATGGGGATTTTTGACCTTTCCCGGGAAAACCTCGCCCGGCTGGAGATGGAATTCAACCAGTTCCGTTATCCAATGGACGAAAAAAAATTCCCCCGGGTTTTCCCTATCACCGAGGAAGAGCTTTTTGACTGCGACGTTTTCATCTTCTGTGCCAGCGCGGGGGTACCCCCTCTTGGGACAAAAGGAGATGTGCGGATGCTCCAGCTGGAGAAGAATTCCCGGATCATCGCTCACTACGGAGCTTTGGCAAAAAGCCGGAACTACAAAGGTCTGGTCTGCGTGGTATCCGACCCGGTGGATCCCCTGGCAAAAGAGTTCCTTAAGACCAGCAGTCTATCCATAAGCCAGATCAGAGGCTACGGCCTTGGGGTAATGAATGCCAGAGCAAGGTATGTGGCGGACCACGAGGAGAGATTCTTCGGCTATCTCACCTCCGGCAGAGCTTTCGGTCCCCACGGTGAGGGGCTGGTTCTGGCGAACAGTATCGTAGATTATGACGATGAGCTTTCAAGAGAACTTACAAAAAAAGTAACTGAAATGAACCTTAAAGTCCGGGAACTGGGCTTTAAACCCTACCTGGCTCCCGCAATATCTTCCGCGGCCCTCTCTATTCTTCTGACAGTGAGAGGAGAGTGGCATTACAGCTCCATCTATCTTGGGGACGAGGAAGGGGGAGCTTTTCTCGGAATAAGAAACCGACTGACAAAAGATGGCTCCCAGTTTGAGGAGATTGAACTTCCGCCGGAACTTTTTGCCCGGATCCGGAAATCCTACGAGGAGCTTCGGAGTCTCAATTAAAGGCTCGGCAAAGGAGTAATATGCTGACAGTGATCAGACCCCTTTTGGGGGAAGAAGATAGAAAAAAAAGAAGCGACCAGGTGGTGGATTATGCTGTTTCCGGCATTCCTCACCGGATAATAGAGACAGCAAAGGAGCTGGCAGAGACCGATGTCAGAGGGGACAAGATCCTCTTTGTGGTGGTTCTCGGAAGACGTGGACTGAACTTCGAGTATTATCACATGCTGGAGGTGATCCGCACCGACCGGCTGAAGCGCCGCTTCGGGGGCTGCGTCGGAGGTATCATAGTGGACGGAGCCGGAGAGCTTTATACAAAGGCGCTGGCAAGAGAGCTGGCTTTTGCCGCAAACCGGGCGGGACTCTGTTTCCCGGGAAAAGCCCTGGTGGAGGGCACCGGATCCCTTTATAATTTCGATACCATGGGGCGCCTGCTTGGCAAAAACTACCTGGAAGCCTACATGCACATGGCAAAGGAGCTGGTTAGAAAGCTCTATGATTTCAGTTGGCCCTCAATCCCGGCGAACAAACGAAATCTCCTTGTGGTTCATGCCGGAAACCGGGCGACTTCAAACAGCCTGATGATCTGGGATAAAGTGACAAAAGAACTCCCCGGAGAAGTCAGCGTAAAAGAGATCGGCATCAAAAACGGCGAGATCATCGATTGCCGGGGCTGTAAGTTCGAGACTTGTCTTCACTTCGGGGAGGACGGAAAATGCTTTTACGGCGGGGTGATCGTGGATCAGATCTATCCGGCCCTTTTGGAGGCGGACAGTGTCGTGCTGATCTGCCCTAACTACAATGATTCCGTGAGTGCCAACATCATGGCCTTTATCAACCGGCTGACGGCACTTTTCAGAACAAACGATTTTTCTGCAAAAAGATTCTACGCCGTGGTAGTCTCCGGCTACAGCGGCGGTGATCTTGTGGCTCAGCAGATCATAGGAGCTATGAACTTCAACAAAAATTTCTGCCTGCCCCCGGATTTTGCCCTCATTGAGACGGCCAATGCCCCGGGCAGCGTCCTCAATCTGGAGGGGATCGAGAAGCGTTCCGGCGATTTTGCAAAAAGAATGCTTAAGGAAATGTTTTGATTTCTTTTAGAAAAAATCAAAAACAAATTTTTGTGCAGCTGATAGTATACCTTTTGTACCCTAACTGGTACAGGAGGTATATTTTTTGTTAAAAAGACTGTCAACATCATTTCTTATAATAGTTGTTTCTCTTTTCTTCGCGGCAGCACCGGCATTTGCGGCCAATGAGACCGTGACTGCTTCAGACGGCACGGTGATACCGGTGCTTGACCGGGAAGAGTACTCCCGTCGGGTTGAAGCTTTTGTCAATGATGCGAGATGGCAGGATGAAGCCGCCTGGGCAAACGGGGAGAGGCCTAAGAGCTCACCCTGGAGAGCCGTTGGCTGTGCGGCCTACGCCTGTGATTTTGCAAAAGAAATCTACGGCAGCGACAAGCCCCGGACAGGTATCAGCTACTCCGGCTCTGCCTCACAGATTCAAACCGGAGATATAGTCCATGTTTATTACAGCAGCGGGGAGCACTGGTTCGTGGTGCTTCAGAGAATGGGGGATCTTCTCTATACCGCAGAGGGGGCCTACGGAGGCAAGGTCCAGATTGAAACCGGATTCTACATTGTATCCGGAGATACCCTGGCTGCCAGGTACGGAACCGATTACGAGATAGCGGAAGCCTACCATTATCCTATAACTGAATAGAGAGTTAAAAAACAATTAAGCCATTGTCTGTTTGTTGAATTATTGACCTTTGTGTGAGATAATTACCTGTGTTGAATTTTGATCATTTCATGAAAATACAGGAGGAACCGAAATGGCTTTTTTTGATGAATTAGGCGGCAAGATAGATAAGTTTGGTCAGGAAGCATATCAGAAGACCAAGAATACTGCCGATGTGGTGAAGCTTTCCAGTAACGCCCAGAATGAAGAGAAGAAGCTTTTGGGCCTTTACCAGGAACTTGGCAAGCAGTATGCATCGAAGTATCCTGAGAACTATGAAGCGGATTTTGCTCAGGTAATGCATTCCATCAACGAAACCAAAGCAGAGATCGATAGACTCAATGCTCAGATCAATGAGCTCAAGGGTCGCAGCACCTGTACTGCCTGCGGAGCGGCTATCGCCCCGGGAGCAAGATTCTGCACAAATTGTGGAGCACCCGCGCCTGTACCTCAGACAAAAGCTCCGGCAGGAGATGTCCTTTTCTGCACAAACTGTGGAATGAAGATCCAGCCGGGAGCGAAATTCTGTACCGGCTGCGGCGCTAAAATAGCAGCTCCCACAGATCCCGTGGAGCCAGTTATGTACGGAGAACCTGTAGCTCCCGTGGAGCCTGCGGTGAATGAAGAACCTTCTGCTCCCGTGGAGGAAGTGTCCGAGGCAGCAGACTTATCTGTTCAGGAACCGGTGGCTTCGGAATCATACTACAATGAAGTATCTCCCGAGGAGAGTATTCTCGGTGATTCACAGGCAGAGCCTTTGGATGGCTCTGTTAATGAATAGGCGGAGGGCAGAAAAATGTCAAGATTTTGCGGAAAGTGCGGAGCTAAACTTCCCGATGACGGGGCATTCTGCCCTTCATGCGGCAGCAAAGTGGATAACGCCCAGGAAACCGATTTTTCCGGTAGCTCATCCGGAAACATCAACTCAGGAGTTCCGGGAAGGAGAATTCCTTTTGCGATGATCGCAGCAGCAGCGGCAGCACTTCTGGTAATAATTATCGCGGTATCAGTGATCGTAAATTCCACCGGAAGTAAGGGAACCATAGGCAAGTACTTTAAGTGTATGATTAAGGAGGATGGAGAGAAGGCGGTAAAGCTCATGTCCAATGTTCTCCTTGAGAAGTACGACGATGATGAGGATGACCTGGCGGATTTCCTGGAGGCGGAGTTTGAATACTATCTGGATGTGATCGATGATGAACTGGGAAGAGATCCCAAGATATCCTTTAAGATCAAGAAGGAGAAGGAATACTCTGACAGGAAGTTTGAAGATTTAATGGAGTATCTTGAGGATTATTACGATATAGATACCAGAGATGTCAAGGCGGTCAAGACGGTCTCAGTGGATATGACCATCAAGGCGGAGGGCCGCAAGGACGAGACAGAAGGCGAGTTTATTATGATCAAGGAGAGAGGGAAATGGAGAATATTCTCTTTCACCATGGATACGGATTTTTAGACATTTAAACAGTAATCAACTTTGCGGTCGTCCGGGAGACGACCGCAGTTTATGCAGTGCTTAAGGAGAAAGAAATGGCAAAACGCGGAGGATACATGGGCGGAATGCCCGGTGGAATGGGCAACATGCAGAACCTTATGAAGCAGGCTCAGAAAATGCAGCGTCAGATGGAAGAGCAGGCCAGAGAGCTGGAAGCAAAGGAGTTTACCGGAACCGCCGGGGGCGGCATGGTTTCCGTCACAGTTTCCGGCAAGAAGGTAGTTACCAAGGTGGAACTCAAGGAAGAAGTGGTGGATCCTGATGACATTGAGATGCTGGAGGATCTTGTTATGCTTGCGGTAAACGAGGCTTTTGCAAAAGTTGAGGAGGCCAGCAACGAGAACATGTCCAAGCTCACAGGTGGTCTCGGAAATCTCGGCGGTCTTGGCGGATTACCTTTCTAGGAGACGGACGTGGATTATTACAGCAGCCAGATAACCAAATTAATAGAGGTGCTGGAGAGACTGCCGGGAATCGGCAGCAAATCGGCGGCCCGTCTTGCTTTTCACCTTATCAATATGCCCGAGGATCAGGTGGAGGAGATTGCGGAGACCATGGTGAAGACCCGAAGGGATATTCGCTACTGTAAGGAGTGTTGTACCCTGACCGATCGGGAAATATGTCCGATTTGCGGAAATCCGGAGCGAAATCACAAGGAGATCATGGTGGTGGAGAACACCCGGGATCTGGCGGCTTACGAGAAGACCGGCAAGTACAATGGTGTCTATCACGTCCTACAGGGGGCGATCTCTCCCATGCTTGGAATCGGACCTTCAGATATTAGGTTGAAGGAGCTTATGAAACGTCTGGAAAAGGACGTGGACGAGGTGATAATAGCCACAAATTCCTCCCTTGAGGGAGAGACTACAGCTATGTACATCAGCAAGCTGATCAAACCTGCAGGAATTAAGGTCACCCGAATCGCCAGCGGAGTTCCGGTGGGAGGAGACCTGGAGTATATTGACCAGATGACCCTTCTTCGGGCACTGGACGGAAGAGTTGAGTTATAGTTTGAAGATCATAGACTGGATTAGAGCAGAACAGAATAATGACGATGAGGCATACGAGGTCAATGACGGCAAGATCGTGGAGATCTCAATGCACCGACGAATAAGACAAGCCGCAAGACGCCGTGCAGTAGTAATGGTATCTGCGGCTGCCCTGCTTTTTTTGGTGATTTTTGCCCTGATTTTCCATTTCCAGACTTACACAAACTACAAGGTCTCGGAAGTGTATACGAGATCCGGGGATATTGACGGAGACTTTTTTGAGTTTCAGGACTGTATCATCAGATACAACAGTGACGGTGTGATGTGCCTCAGCAAGCAGGGGGAAGAGAAATGGGCGGAATCTTTCGAGAATAATTCTCCCATGGCGGCGGTTAGCCGGGAGGCTTTTGCCGTGGCTGAAAAAGGAGGGACCTCAATCTATGTCTTTTCAGAGACCGGACAGATCGGACAGATAAGCACTCAGTATCCGATTGATTCCGTTAGTGTGTCATCCCAGGGAATCGTGGCGGCAATACTTCATGACGGAAGCCAGGGAATGGTTATGTGCTACGACCGAAAAGGAGATATTCTGGTGGAGAGCCGGGCATCTCTCACAGAGACCGGATATCCCATGTCTGCAGCAATCTCCGACGATGGAATCAGACTTCTGGTATCCTATGTCAATCCTGTGGGAATGACTTCGGCCCATGTGGTCTGTTATGAATTCGGTACAAAAGAGACCAGCAGCGACCCGGTGGTCCTGGATGAGACCTACAGTGATCTTCTGATTCCCACAGTCTTTTATCTGGGGGATACGGGAGTTGCGGTTGGGGACGGAAAAGCCTTCTTCTATGAGGGGCGGCGTACCATGAAGGTGACCCGGGAGATAGATTTCGAGGAGCAGATAATCAGTGTTTTCTCCGACGGCAGCAGCATTGCCTTCATTTTGCGAGGGGAGGCGGAAGACTCTAAGTATCAGCTCCGGATATACAGCGCCTCCGGAAGAGAGAAAGCCTCAGCGAAATTTGACGATGAGTTTGAGAGTGCATATCTCTCCTCGGGGTATGTTTTTCTCATGCGCAATTCCGGCTGTACTATTTTCAAAAGCAACGGCCGGCGGCTTTTCAGCGGAGATTTTGATCGCAGCGTTGTGAAGCTTTTCCCTGAGAGCGGCATCAACCGGTTTACGGCGGTCTTTGATGACACTCTGGAACAGATACGACTGGTGAAATAGACAATGAACACTATTGGCATCAACACACTTGAAATAATAGTACCGGGAGTCATTGTGCTTGCCGGAGTTTACGGCTACGCAAGGGGGTTTGGGCGAATGCTGGGATCTCTCTTATCCTCAGTTCTCTCCCTGGTGCTGGCTGTACTTCTGGTTCAGCCCCTGACCGTCTTTTTGACAGATTACACTCCGCTGTCTGATAAAATAAGCGAGGCCTGTGAGAAAAGAATCGAAGAAGCCCTTCTGACGTCAGAGGAAACAAATAAAAATGATCTTTTGAACCTTCCCTTGCCGGAGAATATCTCCGGATTTATTTCCGGTGAGGAGAAAGCTTCGGGGGAGGAGACTATCGCTCAGGCTCTTGATGGGGAGAAAAATGCCTTAATCTCCTCCTATGCCGAGAATCTAAGCCTTAAGATAGCCAGAGTGGCAATTTGGATAATTACCCTTTTGGGGGTGTATATCATAACCTGGATCGCTCTCAGGATAGTCATTGGTTCTATAGATATATTGAGGCACCTCCCGCTGATCGGGGGTATTGACAGGCTCGCGGGACTTTTGGGAGGATTTGCCATCGGAATTCTGGGAATTTGGCTTTTCTATCTTTTTGTCTTTTTGTTCAGTGGACATCCCTTTTGTGAGGCGTGTATCCGAATGACATCGGAGAGCGGACTTCTCACTTTTATTTCCGAAAATAATCTTCTGTTTATGTTTTTCAAAAATTAAAAAAGATTTTCGCAGCAAGATCCCGTTCCTCGGCAAAAGTTGGGTGAATGGGATTGATCTATATAGATAAATCATGAGAAAACCTCAACATCTTGTGTCACAAAAAAGTGGCCTGATACTAGTTTTTAAAAATGGAAAAAAATCAAAAAAAAGTGTTGACGAAGGGGCAAAC
>JAQYAH010000071.1 GCA_029227635.1 Clostridiales bacterium | reverse complement strand
TTCAGCTGCAACTGGAGTACATCCCAGAAGCTTTAACACCTCTTCTCCGTAATGGAAGCTGAACGTTTCGTAGGGACTGCGATCGTTCAGCTTTTTCCGTTTGTAGGAATTGATGTGATCCATCATCCTGGTTACATCTTTCTGTGTCAGGTTGTCAAAGCTGATGCCTTTGGGCAGGACCCGGCGGATCAGTTCGTGGTTGACTTCAATGGCGCCTTTCTGGTAAGGACAACCGGCATCACAATAATACACGCGGGTTCGCAGATAACTGCTCCCTACTGGCGCGGCCTCTCGATATTCGATCCTTCTTGGATTAGAGAACTCACTCCCGTTGTCAGTGACGACTACTGGGAAGAGCTTGTCAAACAGTTTTGCTCCCAGGTTTTTGTCCAGCTTGTCATAGATATCTATGACAGACTGAGACGTGTTCGCATCCCGAAGGAAAGCCAACATCAGGGAAGACTCCACGAAATGGATTGTCAGCAGACATTTGCCTCCGACCGTGCCGATTACGGAGTCCATCTGGACGACAGCAGTATCCGGATTCTTTTCCATGAAGGCTTCAAATTCCTTGTAGGATCGGCCAACACGGCAGCCTTTATCGACCTTGAACTCTGCTTTTTTACGGCGGGCACGGAACCGGACCTTTCTGGGAAGATCGATGTTGCGGACTTCCAACAGGCAGTCATCAATGTAGTTGTAGATCGTCTTTTCGCTGCACATCAGCTCATCCTGGTGGGTGATATAGATCTCATGGACTGAATGCCCCTGTTTCACGAGCGGCGAGATAATCCTGTTCAATCGGGCAATCTCTTCCTCACTGGTCGAAAGGCCGCTCCTTGATTCAGAGATCACCTGATGGGACTTCAGATGCGCTTTCTCTGCATCGTAGAAGGTCTTAAGCAGCGTACACTTGTCAATCGTTGGACAGGCATTGCAGACATAAGGTACATGAAACCGCACAGCACAGACTTCCTCCACAAAGTCCGGGCAGTGCTCGTTACACCTGCAGATCCGGCAATAGACCCCGTAGCCGCCCTTCCTGGTACAGTCCTTTCCGCAAAGAGAAGGCGGTTTGATCTTACAGGTTTTCCGGTTTTTGCAGGCATTGAACGGGTAGCCTGGCTTACCGGTGGCGATCTCTACTGCATACTTGCGGACTTCCCGGGAAATCGTGGACGGATCCTTATGCAGTTGTGCGGCGATCTTTTTAAATGACAGGTCCTCCTTCAGGAGTTTCTGCAGTGTTAAACGTTCTTCATAGGTGAAAAAGATTGCCATGATATCCTCCGTTTCCGCCGCCAACCTGATGAGGATACCGTATAAGAAAGTATAAAGAAGAGACCAGCCCCAGCCGGTCTCTTTGTAAGCCGGGATGCAACCTCCCGGAAGTTGTTCACTTTCAACCCACTATGGCCTCAGACCGGAACGAGAGAGGTTGCATAGGCTAATAAAAAATATGCGCCAGGAGAACAATGCCTCCTGGCGCAGTTACATTACTTTCCGCAATATACTTTTATAGCTTCAAAAACAAACTCTGCAGTTCCTTCTCCGCCCATCTTATTGATGTTATCCGTAAACTCACCGCCTCCGGCATACATCATTCCAAGGCTTGAAAGGATCTCGTTTGAACACTTATAAAAATGCTCAGTTATAAAGCTCTGAAGTTTCTTTACCTGATCCTGTACCTCAGCCGTGGCAGGAGCCTTATCCTTCAAGCCACCAAACTCCTCAAAGATCTTCATGAAATCAGCCATCATATGCTCTTCATCGCTCTTTGATCTGTTCTTATTCATTTCTTCAAATTCCTTATACTCAGGGGTCTCTCCCCACTGCTCTTTTGCTCTTTTAGCATACTCATCGAGCTTGCTGGAATCAAATGCTGTAAAATCCAAATGTCTCACTCCTCTCAGTTTTAATCCTTTGCACATCTCGATCAGATTTTCGATATGCTCTTTCTTTAGTTCCAAAAGCCCTATCTGCTGATCCAGTGCCTTTGTCTTGTCAAAATCAGATCTGGTTATAATATCCTTTATATCTTTTAGCGGAAACTCCAGCTCCCGAAACAGTAAAATCTGCTGCAATTTTTCCAGAGCTGCATCGTCATACAGTCTGTACCCGGACTCCGTATACTCTGCCG
>JAQYAH010000070.1 GCA_029227635.1 Clostridiales bacterium | reverse complement strand
GTTAGACTTTTAAGCGTAGCAGTTTTATTGGCTGCTACGCTGTTTTTATGCAGCCAAGAGGCTAAGCCTGTATTGCACAGGACTCATCCATCCTAGTTTTTCTTTTATTCGTTGTTCATTATAATACTTTATATATCGTTCTATTTCTGATTTCAATTCTTCAAAGCTATAGTAAACAACACCATAGTATATCTCTTGCTTAAGCAAACCAAAGAAGTTTTCCATTATCGAGTTATCAAGGCAGTTTCCTTTCCTGGACATACTTTGAAATATTCGTTCTTCTTTTAGTCTGTGTGAGTATGCCTTCATCTGGTAAGCCCAGCCTTGATCGGAATGAAACGTTCTTCTGTATGGACAGTCTGAAGTGATTTCAATAGCTTTGTTCAAAGCATCCATTACATTCTTGGCAGAAGGTTTCGTATCTATCCCATAACTGAGTATTTCTCCATTGCACATATCCATAAAAGGATCCAGGTAAAGCTTGTGCATTGTCATATGACCTTTAGCATCAATCTCATAGTATTTAAACTCTGTAGTATCAGTAGTAATCTTTTGATGAGGGATATGCGTGTTAAAGCGTCTTTTTATACGATTAGGCGCTACCGTACCAACTTTCCCCTTATAAGAACTGTATTTCCTGCTTTTTCGGGTATAGGATGTCACCTGTAATCCAAGTTTTTGAACTATTCGCTGAACTTTCTTTTTGTTGATGGTATATCCTTGATTTCGAAGTTCTCCGAGTATTCTGCGATATCCATAATCCTTATTATCAGTACGAATTTCTTGAATCTTTTCTTCGATTTCTCTGTCAGGATTTTCTCTATCAAATCTCTTTTGCCAATACATATATGTTGCTTTTGGCATACCTGTATACGAGAGAAGGTCTTTTAGTCTAAACTCTCTCCGGAGGCTGTTGATGACGAGCGCCGTTCTCTCATTTTTTCCTCGTCCTCTAAACGCAGCCTCCTCAGTTCTTTTAAAAATGCATTCTCTATTCTTAACTTAAGGAGTTCGTCTTCTAATTCCTTTACATGTTCAGCACTGGTATCAACAGTTCTATCTTCTTGAACTTGAGTTTTAATATCTTTCTTAGGCTTATCCAAAGTTTTCTTCCGACCTTTCTTGCGAAGTCTCAAAGCATCAGGACCGGCAACACGAAAGCGATTAACCCAATTTGTAATCATGGATGGGTTAGTTATACCTTCTTGTATTGCCAAATCTTGATATGAAATCTCGCTTGTTAGATATAACTCTACTACAGAAAGTTTCTTTTCGAAAGAATATTTATCCTGTTGTCGTGAACGCTTAAGACCATCATCTCCGAATTGATTGTATGCTGCAACCCACCTTCGAAGTTGACTATTCGTTCCAAGCTTGTATTTTGCAGTAAGAGAATCATAGCCACCATGCCCTTCAAGATACTCCATAACTATTTGTTTCTTAAATTCATACGAATATTTTGCCATAAAAATACCGACCTCCAATCGTTAGATTTTTTGGTCTAACTTTTGGGGGTCGGTACAAAAGTACCTGCCTTTTAATATAGGCGATTAGTTGTTCTTAAGCATTACATCGTGGCTTCCGCCCTCAACGATGGAGGTGGAGGAGACAACGGTGAGCTTAGCTTTCTGCTGAAGCTCAGGGATGGAGAGTGCTCCGCAGTTGCACATTGTGGAGCGAACCTTGTAGAGAGTTCCCTGAACACCTTCAGATAAAGGTCCGGCATAGGGAACGTAGCTGTCAACACCTTCCTCGAAGGAGAGCTTGGTTGCGCCGCCAAGATCGTATCTCTGCCAGTTGCGGGCTCTGTTGGAGCCTTCGCCCCAGTACTCTTTAACGTAGTTTCCGTTTACGCGGAGCTTGTTGGTAGGGCTCTCGTCGAAGCGGGCAAAATATCTGCCGAGCATTACGAAGTCCGCACCCATTGCCAGGGCGAGAGTGATGTGGTAGTCGTGAACGATACCGCCGTCGGAGCAGATTGGAATGTAAACGCCGGTCTCCTTGTAGTACTCGTCTCTGGCTTTGGCAACTTCGATAACTGCGGTAGCCTGTCCACGGCCGATACCTTTGGTCTCACGGGTGATACAGATGGAACCGCCGCCGATACCGATCTTGATGAAGTCGGCACCTGCCTCAGCGAGGAAGCGGAAACCTTCAGCATCTACCACGTTACCGGCACCTACCTTAACCTTGTCGCCGTACTCCTTCTTGATCCAGCCAAGAGTTCTGCTCTGCCACTCAGAGTAACCTTCGGAGCTGTCGATACAGAGAACGTCTGCACCTGCCTCAATGAGGAGGGGAACTCTGGTCTCGTAGTCTCTGGTGTTGATTCCGGCACCTACTACGTAACTCTTGTTGGAATCAAGGAGTTCATCCTTGTTGGACTTGTGGCTGTCGTAGTCCTTGCGGAATACCATGTATACAAGTCTGCCTTCCTCATCAAGGAGGGGAAGAGAGTTGATCTTGTTGTCCCAGATGATGTTGTTGCAATCGTGAAGGCTTGTATTTGCGGGTGCAGTAACCAGCTTATCCAGAGGAGTCATAAACTCTGAAACACAAAGCTCAGGAGCCATTCTGGAAACACGGTAGTCTCTTGATGCAACGATACCAAGGAGTTTGCCGTTTGCGGTGCCGTCGTCGGTGATGGCAACAGTTGAGTGTCCGGTCTTCTCCTTGAGAGCAAGGATGTCTGCAAGAGTTGCAGTGGGAGGAAGGTTGGAGTCAGACTTTACGAAGCCGGCCTTGTAAGCCTTGACCTTGCGGATCATCTCCGCTTCTGACTCGGCACTCTGAGAGCCGTAGATAAATGATACGCCGCCTTCACGGGCAAGTGCGATGGCAAGTCTGTCACCGGATACGGACTGCATGATAGCGGATACCAGGGGGATATTCATGGTGAGAGGACATTCTTCCTCACCCTTGCGGTATTTGACAAGGGGGGTTTTGAGTGATACTGCGGTGGGGATGCACTCAGATGAAGAATAACCGGGTACGAGGAGGTACTCTCCAAAGGTGCGGGACGGCTCATCGAAAAAGTATGCCATTTTGTTCTCCTTCCTTTACGTCAATTCTGTTTTCCATATCATATTATACTAAATTAATTAAAGTATACTAGTTCTGTCTCCGGAGGGGTAGTGTCTTTTATCCGGATCTCGTACAAACAGGGCTCAATCTCCTGTGAAAAAGGAATCATCTTGTAATCTACCCTGGCTACTACTTCAACCCAGGCGCCTTCAGTGAGCTTTCTGGCCTTCTTTGAGTAGCAGATGTTGCCTATGTACTGAATATCATCGGCACAGCAGGTCATAGCAGCTCTTGCCGGCATGAAGTAGTTGGCAAGAGGGTTTCGACTCTTCATTACCCGACCTTTGAAGCGGAATTTCTTATCCCGGTATCGGTCGGGGTTGTCCCTAAGATCAATGAAAAAGATTCCAAAGTCCGCGTCGTCAATGTCCACAATGTCCTTTGTGAGATCATAGGGCACGGTATCACTGAAAATATTCATGGGTTCTCCGGACTCATCCTCAAACTGAACATCACATCCCCCGTTGACTACCTTGATGCTTCGGCGGTAGCCCGCCAGGGGCATGTCGCTTTGACAGCGGTTGAAGATGATGAGTTCTGCATTTCTGGCAATATCCGCAAAAAGGGACATCATGTTCTGCTGATAGAGCTGGAATGTGCTGGCATCAATGTGAGCGATGCTCTGGCAGATGCCCCAGCCCACAGGAAGCCGCATCTGGCAAAAATCCTCAACTCCCCAGAGTGGATTGTACTCCACTATGACTCTGCCGGGATCGTACTGCTTCTCGATCATGTTGAGGTGTTCGTAGTTGAAATCCTCCTGATCGCTGATCACAACGAGCTCAGTATTGTATTTCCGAAGCTCTTCCTTATCATACTCCACCTCCCCTTCTTCGGTGGCGATGAGTACTGTGAGTTCGGGAATTGCAAAATAGTCCTGACGGACTACAAAGTTAATAAAAGTTGATTTGCCGCTCTCCAGAAAACCTGTTATGAGGTACACCGGAACCGCGGGGTAATTCTGATCAGGCATAAATATCTCTCCTGTTACAGGTTAAAAAGCTTTGCAAGGTTATCTTCTCTGAGCTTAGAGCCGATAACACAGATTCGACCGGTGTACTCGGGGCTGCCTTCTCTGACATCAGTCTGTTCCGGAACCATATCAAAGTAGATCCACCTGCCATCCTCTCCGCAGACCATGCCCTTGGCACGAAGCACCATACCGTACTTCTCCTCATCGGCAAGAGCTTTGAGAATATCGGAGATCTGCTGAGAAGAATACTTCCGAAAGGTCTCCCTTCCCCAACTTGTGAATACCTCATCAGCATCATGGTGGTGGTGACCGCAGCTGCAAACACCGTGCTCGTCATAGTGATGCTCGTGGTGTTCGTGATCATGATGATGGTCATGTCCGCAGCCGCATTCCTCATGGTCGTGATGATGCTCATGATCGTGGTGGTGATCGTGACCACAACCGCACTCCTCATGGTCGTGGTGATGATGCTCTTCCTCGTCATATAGCTTTGTGAGATCGATTTTGACACCCTCAAGTGTATCAAGTACCTTCTGAGCACTGAGCTGCTCAACGGGAGTGGTGACAATGGTGGCCTCCGGATTCAGTTCCCGGATCATGGTGATGGCCTCCTCGATCTTGGCATCGGTTACCTTGGGAAGATCGGTGCGGCTGAGGATGATAGTGTTGGCCGCCTCGACCTGGTTGGTGAAGAATTCTCCGAAATTCTTGAGATAGATCTTGCACTTGGTCACATCCACAACAGTGGCAGCACAGTTGATCTGAAGATCTGCGGCCTCGGCATTGTTCTGAACTGCTTTCAGAACATCAGATAATTTGCCTACGCCGGAGGGTTCGATTATCACTCGGTCGGGGTGATAAGTGTCCACTACTTCTTTAAGGGCAGTACCAAAGTCTCCCACAAGAGAGCAGCAGATACAGCCTGAGTTCATCTCCCGGATCTCAATGCCGGCTTCCTTCAAAAATCCGCCATCGATACCGATCTCACCAAATTCATTCTCAATAAGTACTACCTGCTGGTCCTTAAAAGCGCCTCCGAGCAGCTTTCGGATCAGCGTAGTTTTGCCGGCTCCCAAAAAGCCGGAGATAACATCGATCTTTGTCATATATTCCTCCATTGCTACGATTCAAGGCCTTTGGCTTTGGCTCGTCTACAACCATCAGAAGTGCCCATAAGGCACATTCTTCGGTTGAAAGCAGTCGCCAAGGCCTTTGGCTTTGGCTCGTTGCTACTACAAAAAAGCGCATCGGGCTTCCTCGAATGCGCTTGATATTAACGCGTAAATCATTATCTATGTATAAGGCAAAAATAATGATTTATCACCTATAATAACACTTCAATTAAAAAAATTAAAGAAAATACCGCAAAAACTACAAAAATCATCAGAAGTGTCTGATGTACACTTCTGATGATAGTAAGTAATCGCAAGGATCCCTGCTTTGGGTCGTAGCCATCAAAATGAGAGGAGGACTAAATAGTCCCCTGAAACATGAAAAGATAGTGGCAGAGACTTCCTCCGAGTACAAATACGTGAAAAAGCTCATGAGTGCCGAAATACCGGAACCGGTCATGAAAAACCGGAAACTTGAGTGCATAGATTACGCCCCCAACCGTGTAAAGTATTCCTCCTGCCAGCAGCCAGAAAAATCCCATGGGAGTGACAGAGGAGAGAATCTGGGGAAAAGCAAAAATACAGCTCCAGCCAAGGGATATGTATATTACGGAAGAAACCCACTTGGGACAGGTGACCCAGAGGGCTTTCATCAGGATTCCAATGGCGGAGAGAGCGTAGACCACCGTCAGGAGGATCTTCCCGGTACTTCCTCCTATGTACAGAAGACAGCAGGGGGTGTAGGTTCCGGCAATTAGCACGAAGATCATCATGTGATCGATCTTCTTGAGTACCATATCCACCCTGTCACTGATCTTAAGACTGTGATAAGTGGTACTTGCGGCATAGAGAAGCAGCATGCTGCACATAAATATCGTGTAGCAGACTAACTGTTCCCTTCCGGCACCCTGATGGATGCTGTACAAAAGCAGGATAACCATCATTGGAATTCCTGCGGCAAAACCTATAAAGTGAGTGATAGCACTGCCGGGATCTTTGAGCTTCATAATACCTTCCATGTTACATCACCTCTTAATACATTAAAAACTTATTATAGGTTTTTCAAAAACCTATAACAGGATATTAATACTTTTGTTTCGGGTAGTCAATAGCGAAAGTGGGGAAAAGGCGACAGCTTAATGTAGACTGCAAAACTTTGTTGTGATATAATACAAATTCAGCCAAAAGGCGGTTTGTTAATAGGAGATTTGCTATGGGTGCTATAGAGGAGATCAGAAAATTCAATTTGCCCGAGTACAGGGAAATCCCCAATGTCGGACTTTATCTGGAACAGGTGGCCAAATATGTGACAGAGAGTCTTTCTCCGGTCATTAGTTCCCCGGTGACCGGTTCTATGATCAGCAATTATGTCAAGAAGAAGTTGGTGCCTAATCCGGTGCGCAAACAGTATGATAGAAGGCAGATCGTTATGATCATGTTTATTGTAATAATGAAGATGGTCATGCAGATCGATGATATTAAGCTGCTGATAGACATGGTAAGGGAAGAAGAGGACTTCGATCTGGAGACAGCCTACGGGAAGTTTGTAGTGGATCTTAAGGGCGTCTTAGGAGAAGTCTTCGGGGACGGTGAATACCTTGAGCCCCTTGAAGCAGAGACGGCCGACCTAGTGAGGCTGCAGCGCAAAATGGTGATTGCCGTGGCTAACAAGGTCTATCTGGACAGATACTTTCTTAACCTTAGAAATATGTAACAAGAATTATGAAATGGAGGAATCAATATGTCAAATCCTGTTGTAACCATCACAATGGAAGATGGTGGTGTGATCAGAGCGGAGCTCTATCCTGAGATCGCTCCCAACACAGTAAATAACTTTATCAGTCTCGCAAACAGCGGTTACTATGACGGAATCATTTTTCACAGAGTAATTGCCGGTTTTATGATTCAGGGAGGAGATCCCACCGGAACAGGTACCGGTGGTCCCGGCTATCACATTAAGGGTGAGTTCAGTTCCAATGGTTTTGAGAATAACCTCCTTCACACTGCAGGAGTTCTCTCCATGGCAAGAGCTATGGATCCCAATTCTGCAGGAAGCCAGTTCTTTATCATGCACCAGGATGCACCCCATCTTGATGGGCAGTACGCGGCCTTCGGTAAAGTGATCGAGGGAATGGATGTTGTGGACAGAATCGCCAACGCAAAGAAGGCCGGCGGTTTCTTCAGCAGAAGCGACAGACCCCTGCAAGATCAGGTTATGAAGAGTGTAACAGTGGATACCAAGGGTGTTGAGTATCCTGATCCGGAGAGAATGTAATGATTCGAACTTTATCCAGGTATATCAAAGAATATAAATGGGTGTCAATTATGACCCCGGTATTCATGATAGGAGAAGTAATCTTCGAGATGCTGATTCCGCTTCTCATGGCTTCCATCATCGATAAGGGTGTGGAAGTGGGAAACATTAATCACATCATGACCACCGGAGTGAAGATGATCATTCTGGCTGCCGGCGGACTTGCCTGCGGCATTTTGGGGGCGGCTTCCGGAGCCAAGGCGGCTACCGGTTTTGCCCGGAACTTGAGAGAAGCGATGTTTGAGAATATTCAGGGCTTTGCTTTTTCCAATATTGACAAGTTCAGCACCCCCAGCCTTGTGACCCGCCTGACCACCGATGTCAACTCTATTCAGATGGCATATCAGATGATACTACGCATGGCTATGAGAGCCCCTGCCAGCATTGTGGTGGCCATGTTTATGGCTTTTTCCATCAATTCCCGGCTTTCCAGCATCTATCTGGTGGCGGTGGTGGTATTGGGAGCCTGCCTTTATTTCATTATGACCAGAGCTTACAAGTACTTCCAGCAGGCTTTTCCCAAGTATGATAAGCTCAATGAGAGTGTGGAGGAGAACGTTTCCGGAATCAGAGCAGTGAAGGCTTATGTTCGGGAGGATTATGAGACGAAGAAGTTCCACAAAGCTTCCGGAGAGATCTATAAGCTTTTTGTAAGAGCTGAGGGCGTGCTGTCTTTTAACTCGCCTGTCATGCAGACGACAGTCTACAGCTGCATCCTTCTCATCAGCTGGATGGGAGCGAAGATGATAGTTGCAAAAGACATGACCACCGGAGATATGATGTCTCTTCTCACCTACTGCATGAACATTCTCATGAGCCTTATGATGCTCTCCATGGTTTTTGTTATGATCGTAATGAGCCGGGCCAGCGCCAGACGTATATGCGAGATCTTAAACGAGACCAGCAATCTTACCAGCCCCGAGAATGCGGTGACTGAGGTCAAAGACGGAAGCATTATTTTTGAAAATGTGGATTTCTGCTACGGCGACAACGAGGAAGAGCTTGTTCTTCGGGATGTGAATCTGGAGATCAGATCCGGTGAGACAATAGGTATCATCGGAGGAACCGGAAGCTCAAAGTCCACTTTGGTAAGTCTGATCAGCCGACTTTACGACACGGACAGAGGTACTGTCAAAGTGGGCGGCGTGGACGTAAGAAAATATGACCTTGAAGCTCTCAGAAACAAGGTTTCGGTGGTGCTTCAGAAGAATGTCCTTTTCTCGGGAAGCATTTTGGACAACCTCAGATGGGGCGATGAGAATGCCACAAGGGAGGAGTGTGAGAGAGCCTGCCGGCTTGCCTGCGCCGATGAGTTCATTCAGAGATTCCCGGAG
>JAQYAH010000069.1 GCA_029227635.1 Clostridiales bacterium | reverse complement strand
GTTTTACTTTTTATGGCATAAATATAACTATTTTCAAATCTACCGTCAATTATTTTTTGTACCTTTTCAGTCTTTTCATGCTTATTGCCAAAAATGAATACTCAATTTTGGATATTGTTACGAGAACCAGCCCTCATTTTTTGTTAACAAATACATTATTTTACGATATCATTGGTGTATGTAAACGTTTAATCAGAAGACATTTGGAGGATTGTTTTGGTCACGATCAAGGATATTGCCAAGGAAGCCAACGTAAGCATCGCCACAGTTTCCCGATATCTCAATAACAAGCTCACTCTGAAGCCCCAGACTGAGGCTCAGATAAACGAGGCCATAAAAAAACTCGGGTATGTACCTAATATGGTGGCCCAGTCCCTTAAGAACAACCGCACTCAGAACGTGGCGGTGATACTGCCCATGGTAAACCACCTGTACAGTTCCGACATGACTTCCGGAATCAGTTCGGTCCTTGCGAGGCACGGGTTCAATCTTTTTATCTATGAGGTAGATACCCTTCACAAGAGTGAGGAGGAAGTTCTCCGCTCCCTGAGGGAAAACATGATCGCCGGAGCGATTTTTGTGGGAATGTCCTATGACCAGCGTTTTTTTGACACGCTCCATCTGCTTCAGGACAGCGATATCCCGGTAGTCTATGTCAACCGGCCTGTGGAATACAACGGATTTCCCCTGGTCTACCCGGACTTTAACGTCTGTGCCCCCCTCGCTGCGGATCACCTGATCTCCAAAGGCTGCCGCCGCCTTGCCCTTATTCATTCCATCGAGGGCTCTCCCCTTTTGAGAATACATATGGCGGCCTACAGGAAAGCGGCCTCTTCTGCCGGTCTTTCCGAACCATTATTTATAAGATCCGAGCCCGGCATTGCTCCCCCGGCGGAGGTCATTGATGAGATCCTGGAATCTGGGATCGACGGAATTTTTGTGATCAACGAGCTCATGGCTGCGGGCATACTGAGAGCTCTGACTTCCAGAGGCTGTAAAGTGCCGGAGGATATAGCGGTCATCTCCTACGGAAGTTCAATTGTGAGTGAGATCTCTGTACCGGCCCTCACCAACATAGATCTTCAGAACTATACACTGGGAGTCAAAAGTGCCGAGATACTCATGTCCCAGATTCTTGGGGAACCCTTCGAACCGGTTCTCATCCTGGAACCCAAAGTTATCGAAAGAGAGTCCACCTGAAATGTTTTTTCATTTCACTTGGTTTCCTTGAATTTTCCCCTGAAATGCGATAGTATTTCATGTATATAAGTTTGCTTTTTTATTAATAAGAGAAATCGAGAAAGAGGTAATTATGAAAGAATACACGCCTGTAAAAGAAGGCAAGGTTCGTGAGATCTACGACAACGGCGACAGCCTTATAATGGTAGCCACCGACCGTATCAGCTGTTTTGATGTTATCCTTAACAACACTGTTTCCAAGAAAGGTGCTGTTCTCACTCAGATGTCCAAATTCTGGTTTGATCACACCGAGGATATCGTACCCAACCACATGATCACAGTGGATAACAACGAGATGCCTGAGTTTTTCCGTCAGCCTCAGTTTGCCGGAAAGGCAATGATGTGCCGTAAGCTGAGAATGCTCCCCATCGAGTGTATCGTTCGCGGATACATCACAGGAAGCGGATGGAAGAGTTACAAGCAGAACGGAACTGTCTGCGGAATCACTCTTCCCGAGGGACTTAAAGAGAGCGATAAGCTCCCTGAACCCATCTATACTCCCAGCACCAAGGCTGAGATCGGTGATCACGATGAGAATATTTCCTTCGAGAAGAGCATAGAGGTTCTCGAGAAGGAATTCCCCGGCAAAGGTCTCGAGTATGCAGAGAAACTCAGAGATTACACCATTGCGCTCTACAAGAAGTGCGCTGAATATGCTCTTCTCCGCGGAATCATTATTGCCGACACCAAGTTCGAATTTGGTCTTGACGAGGATGGCAATGTAGTTCTGGGCGATGAGATGCTCACCCCTGACTCATCCCGTTTCTGGCCTGCGGAAGGATATGAACCCGGTCATGGTCAACCCTCTTTCGACAAGCAGTTTGCCAGAGACTGGCTCACCAGCCATGAAGGTCATAACTGGACTCTTCCCGATGAGATTGTCTCAAGAACCATCGATAAATATCTTCAGGCTTACGAGCTCATCACAGGTACGCTGCTCAATATTTAATAATTCTGATACAGTATTTAAGGCACGACCGGTTGGTCGTGCCTTTTTTCTTTAACTTTACATACTTTTTACAAACCCAGCCTGATTCCCTTTACAAAACCTCTTTATCATGGTATTCAGCATAGATTATCAACCGAAATGTAAAGAAGAGGTAAAGATCAGATGGATATTT
>JAQYAH010000068.1 GCA_029227635.1 Clostridiales bacterium | reverse complement strand
GAGGACAACGATATTGCACTCTTGAAGACTCATCACTACGGATGGGTAAGAAATCATCAGTGGGTTTCCATCCCTCTCATGCTCACCGGTGTGGTATATCTCGCCGACGGAACCAAGGTGGATGTGACCATAGGCGACGATCCGGAGGATCCCCAACTTGTGATTCCCGATCTTCTCCCTCATATCAGCGGGGAGCAGGATAAGCTGGATCTCAAGAAGGCCTACCCTGCGGAGAAGATGAATATCTACCTGGCAACTCAGCCGGTAAAATTTGATGATAATTTTTCAGTAAAATTTCATGCTTTAAGTTTACTAAACAAAAAATATGGTATAATCGAAGATGATTTTATTAGCGCAGAGCTTGAAGCTGTACCTGCAATTCCCGTAAGGGATGTAGGAATCGACCGCAGTTTGATCGGCGGATACGGACATGATGACCGGGTCTGCGGATACGCCGCATTGGAAGCCCTTGTCGGACTTAAAACACCGAAGAAGACCGCCGTACTCCTCTGGGCAGACAAGGAAGAGATCGGAAACGTAGGTATTGGAGGTGCTGCAAGCAAGTCTTTCGACTACTATGTAGGACTTATGTGCAGATCTCAGGGGGTTAACAGAGAGGATTGTTATCAGAATTCCTTCTGTCTCTCTGCCGATGTCACTGTTGCCTACGATCCCAACTACTCCGAGTATTTTTCCAAAGAGAACACGGCAGTTCTGAACAGCGGTATCGCGATCCAGAAATATACCGGTCACGGCGGCAAAGAGAATGCCAGCGATGCTCCCGCTGAGCTTGTTTCCAAACTTAGAACTCTGTTCAATGAGAACGGCATCCTGTTCCAGTCAGCGGAGATGGGCAGACTTGACCTCGGCGGAGGCGGCACGGTTGCCCTGGAATTCACAAACCGGGGAATCGACACCATAGATGCCGGCGTTGCAATGTTGTGTATGCACTCTCCTTTTGAGATCGTTGCCAAGCTCGACTGCTATATGACTCACAAAGCTTATAAGACTGTTTTCGAGAGCTGATCACAATTAGAAAGGAATGACAATGTTAGGAGATTATATTCGCAAAATGAGAAAAGAGCAGGGACTCACCCTGAAGGAGCTGGCAGATTTAGCTGAGCTCTCCCCGGGATACATTTCCCAAATCGAAAGAGGTTTTGCCGAACCCTCCCTGACATCGTTCCAGAAGATTGCCGAGGCCCTCAAGATTCCTCCCATGCTTATGCTGGAGGATAAGCCTCAGAGCAAGGGACTTCACATTCCCAGGGAGAAGCAGCCCATTGTCACCATCCCCGAGTCGGACTCTGTGACCTACCGGATCTGCACCCAGCTCCCCAATAACGAGTTTATGCCCAGCAATCTGGTACTTGCCTTTTTCATAAAGCCCCACTCTCAGGATTTTCCGAAACCAATCTACCATGACACGGAGGAGACGATAATTGTGACCAAAGGCGAGGTCACAGTGGTGCGCATGGGTGAGGAAGTCTTTCTCAATACCGGAGACACTCTCCTTCTTGAGAAGAATGTTCCCCATGTGATCATTAACAATTCCGATGAAGTGGCGGAGGGCTTTTCCATCATGACTCCTGCAATCTGGAGTCTGAACAGCTAATACAGAAGAAAGCAAAATAGACTGTCAGGAACGGAAGTTCCCGGCAGTCTATTTTATTTTGCTCATCGCAATGCAAAATGAGCACGGTTTCCTTTTTGGCATATGCCTACTGTGAAACATTGTATTTATATGTTCCTTCGTTTATGTATAATATAAGCAACACAAATGCTACGGCATAATAATTTAATTTTTCTAAGGAGGAGCCCTATGAATGCAAAAAACAAACTGCGCAAGCTGATGTGTGCAATGATCTGCTGCATTATAGTGCTGGGTCTTATGCCCATGACTGCTTTTGCATCCGGGTCTTTGCAGAACGTTTCTTTGTCGGGAGACATTCTCAGTTGGGATGACTATGACGGAGCAGAGTTTTACAGACTCAGCATTGATGAAGGCTATCGCACCGTTATAACAAATTCCGTGAATCTCAGAGATACCTGTAATGTTCTTGGTCTTGACAGCGGCACCTATGCAATAGAGCTCTATGCATTGGATGCTTCTCAAAACCAGATCTCTGATTCCTGGCACGGAAGCTATACTTTCACTGCTGCCAAGCCTAAACTTGCCACCCCTGAAAACCTCAGGCTGGATGGTGCCGAATTAAAATGGTCTGCTGTGCCTAACGCAGTGATCTATAGCATCATAGTCACTGAAGACGGAACTGTATTACTCAGAGGTACAAGTACAACACCGTCATACGATTTAACTGCAAAACTTGAGGATGGACACACTTACTCTTTCGCCGTATTGGCAGTTGCCCCCGGAACCAACAGTAATTATGCCAAACTTGATAACATCCTGTACAAAGCCGATGATGATACCAATACTGATGACGAACCTACTCCCATCAAGCATATTGAGATTACTGTAACCGCACCCCAGCTCGGAGCAATCCCGGATTATAATCCGGTTCTTGTCTGTGATCCTGAGGACGGAAGCACAAGATTTTTGGATATTTTATGGTATTGCATTCCCGAATCTGAATACACCGGAACTAGTGATGATCTTTGGGATGAAATGGACAGTGATGATACCTTCGAAGAAGGATACATTTACAGTATTGATATGTATCCGATTATTGAAGATGGTTTTAAGCTGACTACAAGCACCACTGCGTCAGTCAACGGATCACCTCACTGCAATACCTACGGTAATGTCTGGGAAAGCTACAACTCCAGTTCCGCCTATGTTTGCCTTGAATTCGGTCCCCTTCATCCCCATGAGTATGACGGTTGGAAATCCAACGCTGACAAGCACTGGCATGAGTGCTTATGCGGTAACAAAGCAGATGAAGCTGCCCACTCCTTCAAATGGGTTGTAGATAAGAAAGCCACTACTACTTCCAAAGGCTCTAAGCACGAAGAATGTGAAATTTGCGGATACAAGAAAGCTGCAGTGGAGATTCCGGCAACCGGTTCATCTGCAAACACCACTACTGCTCCCAACACCGCTTCCCCTAACACCGGTGACAACAGCATGATGTGGCTTTGGTCCACAGTGCTTTTACTTTCCGGAGCAGCGATTATTGTTTATAAAAGAAGAAGAGTTTTCAGGTAACAGGAATTAAGAACGACCTAAGTCCCTGCATTCGCAGCACTTTCCTTTACCGGAGCATCCCCCGGGGCAGCCAATACACTTGGCGCCCCGTTTTTTTGCCTTATAGATATACCTTATTGCAGCTCCCGAGATCACAAAGATGATCAGAAGAATAATAATGTTTTCCATGACAGTTCCTTTTCAAAAAGACTTAATTGTTATTGAGTGCATACTCGGAAGCAATCTTCTTGCTGCTGTTTCTGATCAGGCAAACCAGAATCAGAGCAAAAACAATCACTGCCCCAAGTCCGGGGATGAATCCCGGGCCAAAAGCCCCTGTAGTAACCAGTGTGCCAACCTGGTATACAAGGAAAGCCACTGTATAACCGGTGGTAAACTGAAGGGCAACGCCGCCCCAGAACCATTTCCGGTCGCTGATCTCTGAGTGCATTGCGCCTAAAGCGGCAAAGCAGGGAGGAGTATAGAGATTAAACATAAGGTATGCTAAGGCCGCGATCTTTGTTATGGCAAACACACTGGCCGCCTCTGTTCCTGCACCTTCCATAAGAGCAAGTTCCTCAGTGTCAATGAGGTTTTCAAGTCCCACAAAACATACTGCAAGAGTTCCCACTACATTTTCTTTTGCAATAAATCCGGTAACCGCTGCAGCGGCCAGCTGCCAGGAGACAACGCCAACGATGGGAACCAGAAGATAAGCAAAAGGTCCGGCAACTGAAGCAAGGATAGAATCCCCGGCGGTCTCTGCCACTTCAAAGCTCCAGGTGAAGGTCTGCATTATCTGAACAACTGTGTTGCACACCAGAATGATGGTAAACGCCTTCACAATAAATGCCCAGCCTCTGGAGCACATGTCTTTAACCCCTCGTTTCAAGGAAGGGACCTTGTACTCGGGAAGTTCAATGATAAAGAAGGACTTTCTGTTCTTGTAACCGGTGATCTTGTTTATTAGGAGTGCTCCCAGAAGAATAAGCAGAATTCCTACGAAATACATGAGCGTTCCCACCCAGGTAGCGTCCTTGAAGAATGCACCTGCAAAAAGAGCAATTACCGGAAGCTTAGCTCCGCAGGGCATAAAGGGTGTCAGCATAGCAGTAGCACGGCGCTCACGTTCATTTCTTATAGTACGGCAAGCCATGATTCCGGGAATGGCACAACCCGTTCCAACTACAAAAGGAATCACTGATTTGCCGGAGAGACCAACCAGTTTAAAGATCGGATCCAGCACTACCGTTGCTCTGGCCATATATCCACAGTCTTCCAACAGTGAGATTAGAAAATACATTACCATTACAAGGGGAAGAAATCCGATAACTGCAATAACACCCCCTATGACACCATCCACAAGAAGAGCCTGCAAAATGGGAGCCGCATTTTCCACCATTCCCCCTACCCATTCCTGAAAACCTTCCAGCCATCCAACCAGGGCATCAGCGATCCAGGGGCCAAGCCAGGCTTGAGAAATCTGGAACACCAGAAACATCACCGCCGCAAAAACCGCCAACCCCACAACAGGATGGGTGAGCACTGCATCGATCTTATCCTGAAAATTCTTCTCTCTTGTCAACACTTTGCGGGTCTCCACCGCAGAAACGACATTTCCAACAAACTCAAATCTTTTTCTGTCTGCTGCTTCCACCGCTTTTTTGTCAGTGAGATCAATATCATCCTGATAATAGGGGGCTTTTTGTCCTTTGCCCTCAAGGGAAGCCGCTGCGGAAACCACGGCCTCAAGCCCCTCTCCCGAAGTAGACGTGGTAAAGATTACCGGGCAGCCAAGCCTGGTCTCCAGCGCTCTGATATCAATGGCAGTCTGCTTCTTCTCGTTGAGATCATGCTTATTCAGGGCAACCACAACCGGAATTCCAAGTTCCAGGAGCTGAGTTGTAAAAAACAATGAACGGCTGAGATTCGTCCCATCCACTATATTGATGATCACATCCGGATTTTCGTTTCTCACGTAGGCGCTGGTAATGCTCTCTTCCGAAGTAAAAGGCGACATGGAATAGGCACCGGGAAGGTCCACCGCAATAAGTTCCGAATTTCCGGCATAAGTCTTCTTTATGGGGGCCTCCTTCTTGTCCACTGTTACACCTGCCCAGTTTCCCACTTTCTCGTTTCGCCCTGTAAGGGCATTGTACATGGTAGTCTTACCACTGTTGGGATTGCCTGCAAAAGCAATTCTCATCGTTCTTTCCTCCTTTTACTTAAAGCCGTTAGTTAGCTATCGCTAACATTTGATCAAAAAAAATACTTTATGAATGGGGAAGCGGTACATCAGGTACCGCCTCCTGATCAGATAATAATGGCACTTGCCAACTGATTGTCGATACTGTATCTTCCGTCCTTCACAGATATGGTACAGCTTCCTCTGCGTCTTGCGATCACCGTAACAGGCTCCCCACTGTAGCACCCCAGAGAAAACAGGAAGGAATTCATCTCCTCATCCTCAGTATCAAGCCTGGAAATGATATACTCTTTACCTTCTTCTGCTTTAGTCAAATTCATACGATACCACCTCATAAACAACCACTAGTTACCTGTAGCTAACCTCAATATCTAAAAAATAGTTAGCTTTTGCTAACGACATTAATATACTACCTTCTATACTCTATTATGTCAAGAAGAAATCAATATTTTTTTAGTTCTCCTCACACCGCCGCATCAGCCGATCAAGATCCCCTTGCTTCAGCTTCATGATCTTCTGAAATCTTTCTATTGCCCTGGGATCCATACCGGTTTCCAGCCATCCCATTATCAATCCGAAGCTCACACACTTCAGATAGTCGGTAATGGCGGCAAAGTCCTCCTCCGTCAGCATATGATCTCCTCTGATTCCATCCACATAGGCCCTGACCACGTGAGCACATACCCTCCACTGATACTGTTCATAAATATCCCGGTTTACTGAATTATAGATGTGAAGCACTGCCTGACGATTGGCCAGAGCAAACTCCAAAGCCGCTCTAATGCCATCATCCAGTGAATCTATAGCCGGATATTCCCTGATGATCCGCTCTGCTTCCTCGTTCACAATACTTTCAATAAGCTGAGGGAGATCCTGGTAATAGTAGTAAAAAGTATTGCGATTTACCCCGCACTCTTCCACTATCTCCCGAATGGTGATCTGGCTTATGGGCTTGTTGTTCAAAAGCTTTACAAAAGAATCCCTGATCGCTTTTCTGGTAAAGTTTGACATGGAGCTTACCTCCTTCCTGGTATGTGGGAACTACACCAATATATCACAATTGCTCAAAACAATAAAACGCAATTCTTTTGTTTCCAGTGCGTTTTTGTGATGAAATTTTACTGATAGTGTGAACCCGATATCGGAGGAAGCACATATGAATAGTGATTCTTTTGACATACAGACATACATGACAAAAGGCGTTGAGCGCGTAGTAAAAAGACGCCATGAAGGCCGCCTTGAAAAATCCCAGAGAAAGTGCTTTTCTGGTCAAATTCGCCGCGGCCTGCCGAACCGCCTCTGAAAAAATAAAAAGATCCAAAGCCGTAGGAGCTTTTCTTCATAAACTCTCCGATCACGGCTGCAAGTAAATCACTCTATGGAATCAGTCTTATAAATAAATTTAATGCTGCCGGCTCCATTTTCCGCGGATCCGGGAAAGGTTGAGTGATTCTTTGCGAGACTCACCATTGCCTGAATTCTCTTGGTGAGACCCTCAACGTTACCATTCAAAGCCTTTGTGAGCTTCTTTATTCCCTCTTCATTGAACTGAGTCAACCCCTCGGAGAGCTGCATCGAACCATCTTTAAGCTTAGTGATTCCGTCCACAAGGGCAGGAGAACTATCCTTCATGGTCGTAATACCCTTGTGAAGCTCTGCTGCGCCTAGAGACAGCTCTGCTGTTCCGGTTTTCAGGGCCTCTGCGCCGGACTGTAATTCTTTTGCCCCGGCGCAGGCCTCAGATACACCGGAGGTGTAGGCTATCACTCCCAGGTAAAAAGCATTGTAGCTGTCCAGAGAGGACTTGAGGGCGATCACGGATTTTGCCCCTTCGGCGGCGGCACTCAGTTTTGCCTGAACCTCCTCGGAACTCATGGCCTCGGAGATTGCCTTTTCCACCTGAAGCTCGGTGTTCGAATCGATCAGAGCCTGTACCTCTTCGCTCTCCATCTTTGCCTTAACCAAATCCTCAATCTCCGTGCCCTGTTCGGTGCCGCCCTGTGATAGGATTTCCTCTTCCACCTGTTTTTGAATTACCGCCTCCACCTGCTTTCGGATCTCATCTCTCTGAGAATTGACCTTTGAGGTTACTTCAGCAAGTGCGGCCTGGTAGACGGCATTGTCATCCAAAGAAGCGATCACCCCGTCCAAAACTCCGGCATAGTTGTCTGTGGTAAGGGTCGGAACCGAAAGGCCTGACTCGCTAAGCTGAGTGTTTGCCATGGAAATAAGCGAGGAAAAGACCTGCCTTGCCCCCTCTCTTAATGAGCCGCCGTTGGAATCTAAAGTATTAAGGCCGGCAGAGAGCTGATCCACTCCAGCCTTAAGGCCTGCCGCCCCCTCATCCAGGCTCTTTGCTCCGGCATCCAAACTGTTCGCCCCTTCTTCAAGCTGGTTGATTCCTCCAACAAGTTCTCCGGATTTTTCCATCAAAGTACAGAGGCCGTCATAGAGCCGGGATGATCCGTCCAGGAGCTGATTCATAGCATTTTCAAGTTCTCCCATAGCACCCGTCAATTCGCTTAAGTCCGGCTTGTCTCCGTCCATAGTGTCAAAGGGTTCTGTAGTAACCAGAGTCATGGTCATATCAAGGGCAAAACATTTCACATCCGCACTGACCTCCACATGGTCGGGAATCTCCAGTTTTTCCCGGCTGATATTCAGATCTTCCTGAAGTCCGGGAAAGGCAAGGCCAGCCACCGCGATGTGGTTTCCGTCATCCATCAGTTTGCCGTTGGATACCTCCACATTCTGAAAAGCCTCGGAATCCAGAAGCATGCCTGTCATTACGGTAAAGGGAACGTAGATCTTTTCAGTTTTTCCGTCGATTTTCACGTTTTCCCACTGCATATTCTCATAGTCAAATCTCATGGTCACATGGCCGCTTTTGCCTGCCAGTTCCTCCGGCGAAATGCTTTTGCCATCCAGGGTATATTGGACGGACATCTTCACCGGGAGGGATTTCAACTCCGGAACTTCTTTGTCTGATTCCTCATCTCCGGAGATGACCTTTTGTATTCCGCCGTCGGCTCCAGCCAGCACATACACTGTATCCCCCTCCAAGGTCGCTGCCGTCTCCGAGGTGTCTGTCACTTCCGTGTGACTCTCTTCAGGATCTTTACTCTCGTTATTCCGTGCAAAAGCAGATATCCCAACCATAGTGAACATCACTGCTGCACATAGCGCAAATGCGATGATTTTTGTCTTTTTACTTTTCATTACGATGATACCTCCCCGGTTCTTTTTTCGGATCTTATTACTCTCCGCATGTCCAATGTAGTGGCGCAGATCAGCCTGTCAAAGACCAGCAGCATTGCCGGCAGGACAAAGACTACGGAGAGCACGCTCACCACTGCGCCTCTTGCCATCAGCATGCACATGGAGCTAATTATGTCGATATTTGAATAAAGGGCGACGCCGAAAGTCGCTGCAAAAAGACCCATTCCGGACACTATTATGGAAGGGATAGATGCCCTAAGGGCGGTCCGGACGGCCTGTTTTTTCTGCACCCCGGCAATCCTCTCAGCTTTGTACCGGGTGGTAGTCAAAATGGCATAGTCCACGGTAGCTCCGAGCTGAATGGTGCTGATGCATATGGGAGCAATGAACGGCAGGCTCTGCCCCAGATAGTGAGGCAGCCCCAGATTTACAAAAATTGCAAACTCAATGACTGCAATCAGGATAAAAGGAAGGGACAAGCTCTTTTCTACCAGGGCGATGATGATGAAGATCGCAAGGATGGACACCGCATTCACCACCCTGAAGTCATGGGCGGTGGTCTCGATCATGTCCTTCATACAGGGGGCCTCTCCGATGAGCATTCCCTTCTCGTCGTATCTTTTTAAGATGGTATTCAGCTGAGTGATCTGATCATTCACCTCATCGCTGGCTACCTTGTACTCCGAGTTTATGAGCATAAGCTCCCACTTATCACTTTTAAGGATCTTTCTTATGGAGTCCGGCAATATCTCCTCCGGAACCTTGGAACCCACCACAGTCTCCAATCCCAGGACATACTTCACTCCATCCACTTTTTCCATCTCCCGGATCATCTCCCGAACGTCCTTTTCCGGGGTGTCCGTATTGATCAAAAGCATGTGGGTAGAGGCAATGTTGAACTCCTCAGCAAGTTTACTGTTGGCTATGACATATTCCATGTCCTCGGGGAGACAATCTCCCATGTCATAGTAGACCTCGTCATTGGTATTAGCGTAGCCATGGTAGGCGGGAAAAACCAGCAGGGTGAAAATCGCCAGAAAAAGGGGAAACACCCGGGTAATTCCTTTTGCAAAGTTTCCCATATCCGGAATCAATGCCCGGTGTTTTGTCTTTTGCAGGGGCTTATCCAGGAGCAGTATCAAAGCCGGCAAAACGGTCACACAGCCGATAACCCCCAGAATAACTCCTTTTGCCATGACGATTCCCAGATCTCTGCCCATGGTAAAAGACATGAAGCACAGGGCGATGAAACCGGCCACCGTGGTGATAGAGCTTCCCACCACGCTGGTCAGAGTCTTCTGAATGGCCACCTCCATGGCCTCTTTGTGATCCTTATAGTTGTTCCGCTGCTCATTGTAGCTCTCCCACAGGAAAATGGAGTAGTCCATGGTAACCGCCAGCTGCAAAACAGCTGACAGGGCTTTTGTAATATAAGAAATCTCCCCCAAAAAGATATTGGAGCCGAGATTCAAAAGGATCATCATGCCGATGGAAGCCAGAAAAACAAAAGGTACCAGCCAGCTGTCCAAGAGCAGCAGCATGGCTCCGCAGGCAAGAGCTACGGCTATGCCCACATATATGGGCTCCTCCTGCTCACAAAGATCCTTAAGGTCAGTGACCAGGGCCGACATTCCGGACACATAACACTGTCTACCGCACAGCCCCCGGATCTCCCTTATGGCATCCATGGTGCTATCCGCGGAGGTGGAGCTGTCAAAAAAAACAGCCATCATAGTTGAGTGGTCCGTGTTGAATTCCTTATAGATCTTGTCCGGCAAAAGTTCCATGGGAACCGACAGGTCAAAGAGGGAATCATACCAGATAACCGATTCCACGTGATCAACCTTCTCGATCTTTGCCTTCAGGGCCGCCACGTCCTTTTCCGGCATTTCCTCTACAATGATGAAGGAAAAAGCTCCTTTCCCGAAATCCTCCATCAGCTCCTCCTGACCGATTACCGTGTCCATATCCTCAGGCAGGTAGTTGAGCATGTCATAGTTTATCCGGGTGTTTGCCATTCCGAAAGCTGCCGGGATCATCAACAAAACAGTAACTATCAGTATGGGTATGCGGTGCCTGACCACCGCTTTTGAAAAACGCATAGTTGAACTCATATCCTTTCTTTCAGGAGAATTTTGCATTCATGTTCCAATACTATCTGCGTTTTTCTTCCTTTTCTACAGACAAAAACACCCCCAATGTCTGAAAATCAGACATTGGGGGTGTTTTGACTAATTCTTTTTATTCAGTATTATCTTACAGTTATCTGCTTCTCAAGATAGCCGGTATGATCTATTCTGTAACGTTGTCCCGTTTTTCTTCAGGGTTGTATTTCTCAAGATAGAACACCAGAGTATCCTTGATCGTGTCTATCTGGGATTTCATGTAGTACTCATCCTCAAAAAGGGCATAATGCACACAAGCTCTTATCAGAATGAAGATCAGCGGGGTGAGCTTCTCGTAAGGAATTCCAATCTTTGGTTCCAGGCTCTTTGCATATTCAGTATATCGCTCATCTACGCCCTTAAAGAACTTCTTGCCGAACTCCCTGTATTTGGGATGAGTGTATATCTGATACATAAGCCGGTATTTCTTGCCGTGTTCTTTCGCTGTCCAGTAGGGGATCTCGTCAATAAACCTCCACAAGTCCATAACATCAGTGGGTGCTTTCGCCATAAACTCTTCTTCCACCTTGCTCATGCAGTATTCGGTGGACTTTATTATAAGATCATCCAGATTGTCAAAATACTGATACAGGCTGGCAGCACTATAGCCGCAGGCTTTCGCTATCTCTTTGATACCTACTGTGCAAAATCCCTTCTCCGCATAGCAATCAAAACATGTTTTCATTATTTCTATCTGTTTTTCCCTGCGGGCCTTCTCATTTACAGTGCGCAAAAGCTATCCCTCCCAGTCATTTTTTCGAACAGCCATCAATATTATACTTTCTTTTTTTTGCCCTAGCAAGACATAGGTGTGGGACATTTTTGCGGATTATGCCCTGGATTTTGCCGGCGAGCCTGGTTCAAACTATTATGATCTCAAATACTTCCCGGCTGTTTTTTCCAGCTGTTTCCAGACTTCATAAGGTGCCCCAACTTCTTCAAAATATGCCCTCAGGTCCCGGTTCAATGCGCTCATCTCATCCACAGCGCTCATGGCATGATTGCTGGCACCTTTGCAATCGCACTCTGGTCTATCGCAGCATACTCGGCATGATCAATCCCCTTCGTATGTCACAATGTAGAAGCAATTCTCCGGAATCTTTATTCCGGGATCGGCAAAGGTAAAATGCCCTTGTTTTCCATTCTCTTCCATCGTCAAATCAAAATGGGAAAGCGCAATTCCGACATCCACCTTCTGGACATCACCAAGAGGACTGTCCTTCATGGA
>JAQYAH010000067.1 GCA_029227635.1 Clostridiales bacterium | reverse complement strand
AGGTACAGCTTCAAGCTCTGCGCTAATAAAATCATCTTCGATTATACCATATTTTTTGTTTAGTAAACTTAAAGCATGAAATTTTACTGAAAAATTATCCTCAAATTTTACCGGCTGAGTTGCCAGATAGATATTCATCTTCTCCGCAGGGTAGGCCTTCTTGAGATCCAGCTTGTCCTGCTCTCCACTGATATGAGGAAGAAGGTCGGGAATCACAAGTACAGGATCCTCCGGATCGTCGCCGATGGTAACATCTACCTTGGTTCCGTCGGCGAGATATACCACACCGGTGAGCATGAGAGGGATGGAAACCCACTGATGATTTCTTACCCATCCGTAGTGATGAGTCTTCAAGAGTGCAATATCGTTGTCCTCCACCAGGGGAACGGGACGGATGTCAAACCTGGGGGAATCCACATGGGAAGCCACGATGTTGATGCCTTCGGCAAGGGAAGCCTCCCCGACGACTGCGGCGATTAAGGAACGCTTTCTATTGTTAAAATAGATTCTGTCCCCGGGCTTTAATTCCTCCCTGCCGTCATACTCTTTGAAACCCTGCTCCTTAAGGATTTCTATCGCATTGGCAACCGTGGTGCGCTCCGTACGGCTTCTGTTAAGGAAGTCCTTGTAGCGCTCACAGTATTCGTTCATTGCATTGATTGTATCTTCATTGATTTTTGAGTAACCATTAGTTCGATTGCTGAGAAGTTCCTTATTCATATTCTTTTCCCTTTCAAAAATCATGTATATGAATGTCTGATACCACACCTACTTATGCCAATATTTTACTAAAAAATTTGTTAAAAGTAAAACTTATTATACCGTGTAAAAATATCTTTGTTAATGTTTAATGAGAAAAAAGCCCTTAGTTTCCGGAAAAACGGGGCTGTTTTTGACAAGTTAAACAAAAATGTCATACAACTGCGGTTGACGGGGCAAAATAATTGACAATATTTTTTACTATTAGTAAAATTACAGGTGTAACTAAATCTCTCAGTAAAACTTTGGCAGAAGTAAAAAAGGAGGAGAAAATGAAAAAGTTATCCAGACTTATTGCTGCGATAGTTGTTATGGCTATGGTAATCGGATGCCTCTCAGCTTGCGGCAGCAAAGGCAAGAGCTCCGATAACGGAGATGCCGTAAAAGATACTATGGTAGTTCTCTCATCTGAGGCTTTCTCAGGTGGTTGGGATCCCGCCGGACACACAGTACTTGCAAACGTACACTTACAGCACGCAGTGCTCAGCTACCTTTGCGAACTTGACTATGAAACCAATGAAGTAGTTCCCTCTCTTGCGGAGAGCTGGGAATACAATGACGACGGTTATTCAATGACATTCCACTTAAAAGAAGGTGTTAAGTTCCACGACGGAAGTGATTTCGAAGCTTCTGACGTTAAGGCTACCGTAGAGTGGATGAGCCGTCCCGAATCAGCCCGTGGTGCTGACTGGGGTGAGCAGTATCTTGTAGATATCATTGATGACTACACAGTAAGAATCTACCCTTCAAGCAAAGAGCCCAGAGCTCCGCTGCTTAACCTTCTTACATACTATGAGTGCGGTATCATCTCTTCTGATGACGTTAACAACGGCACATTAGCAGATGGCCTCAACGGCACCGGCCCTTACAAGATGGTTAAGTATGAAGACGAGACATGTTACCTTGAGGCTTTCGAAGACTACTTCGATCCCGAGAAGGCAGCTAAGATCCCTAACCTTGAGTTCAGATATGTGCCTGAGTCACAGACACGTCTTGCAGCTCTTCAGTCAGGTGAAGCTGACCTCATCGAGCGTGTAGAGACTGAACAGCTTCCTCAGCTCGATTCCAACCCTGATTGCGAATACATCGGCGCTCCTGTATTTGAGCAGAAGTACATGGTATTCAAGTGCACCCAGGCTCCTATGGACGATCCCCTCGTTCGTAAGGCTATTGCATACGCAATCGATGTTGACACTATCGTTGAGAACATCATGGAAGGTTATGCTGTAAAGGCTGACTGCTGGCTTTCTCATGTAGCTCCCAACTATTCTTCTTATGAAGATTTCGTAACTTACGATCCCGAGAAGGCTAAGGAACTCCTTGCAGAGGCAGGATATCCCAACGGTGAAGGCCTTCCCACTCTTAAGTACATCACATCAACCGGATTCTATCCTAAAACAAAAGAGTACGCTGAGTACATCGTTAGCAACCTTGCTGAAGTTGGAATCAAAGTAGATCTTGAAGTTCAGGAATCAGGTGCATGGTCTGAGGCTCTTTACGCTGAGGATTCCTGCCACATGATCGATACCGGTTGGATGATCGGTAACGAGGATAACGAGGAGATCGCAGCATGTTTCAACGCACCTCACGGTCTCATGGACTTCAGTACAGATGAAGCTGTATTTGCTGCTATCGCTAAGGAAACAGCTACAACTGATCCTGCAGAGCGTAAGCAGGTTATCCACGATGAACTTTGGCCTGCACTTAACAACAGCATGTCAACCTTCCCTCTTTTTGACTCCTACATGATCTGGGCTTACAGAACAGAACTTAAGGGATTCAAAGCATATCCTACATCGAACATTCAGTTCAACGAACTCTACTTCGAATAAGATCTGCCAATCCACCCGAAACGGATTAGTTACAGACAAAGTTACGATTCAGCCTGGTCCCTCAAGGGGCCAGGCTGAATAAACCATTTTAGTTGTGAATGCGGCGCATAAACCGTAAATATTTTAAGGAGTAGGATACTAAGGTATCGTTAGTGTTATATGTTTTCAACAGTTGTAAAACGATTGCTGCAGGGATTACTTGTACTCTTTGCAGTTATGGTTCTTATATTTGTATTGCTCCGATTGATTCCAGGCGATCCTGCTCGTCAGATGTCAACCATTGCATCAGAAGAAGCTGTTCAGGCACTTCGTCATGAGATGGGTATTGACAAGAGTATCCCGGAGCAATTTGTGAATTATTGCGGTAACCTGCTTCACGGTAACCTGGGTTATTCCTGGTTCCAGAAGACAGACGTTATCAACGTTATCAAAATGTCATGGTCCAAGACAGCAACGGAGATGATGTTCGCCATTGTCCCCGCTATCATATTAGGCATGGTATTCGGCGTTCTGGCTGCAATGTATCAGCATACCTGGATCGATAAGTTCATCAGCACATGCTCCATTATTGAGCAGTCAATGCCTAACTACTGGATCGCAATCATGCTTATTCAGGTCATCTGTTCCAAGCTCAGATTGCTGCCGGCCAGTGGTTATAAGGATTATACCTATGCTATTTTGCCGGCATTTATCCTCGCCCTTCCCCTTATCGGTATCATCGCCAAGAACGTAAGAACTAACATGCTTGGCAGTGTGGGTCAGGATTTCGTAAAAGCAGCAAAGGCGAGAGGTGTGCCCGGAGCGGCAACACTCTTCGGATATGCCATCAGAAACTCACTTATTCCGATCATTACCATCATCGGCGGTCAGCTGGGCGGTCTTCTTGGTAACTGTATCATCATTGAATACATCTTCAGTATTCCCGGTATCGGACTTCACATCTTAAATGCGATCTTAAGACGTGACTACTATCTGGTACAGGCGCTTGTAATGCTTGTATCTGCTGTATTCGTAATCATCAATACAGCAATAGATATTTCTTATCTGTATCTGGATCCCAGAATCAGAAAAGCACAGGGAGGTCTGTAATATGATGGACAGAATCAAAAAAGGACTTAAATTCTGTAAAAAGAACCCCGGTTTTACCGTTGGTCTGGTGATCATCTGCATAATGCTTTTTATCACCCTTTTTGCTAAGCAGATCTGCCCTCACGATCCTCAGCTTAGCGATCCTAAACTTAAACTTTTACCCCCGTTCTGGATGGAAGGCTCAAACCCCGCTTATCCTCTGGGAACCGACTACATTGGAAGAGATCTTCTCTCAAGAATCTTCATGGGAATTCAGACTTCCATGATGGTTGCCTTAGGCGCGGTAGCCGGTGCGGTACTCATCGGTATCCTGGTTGGTATCCTTTCCGGTCTTTCCTATCCCGGAAAGGTTGATACCCTCCTTATGAGAATTACCGATATCCAGATGGGTATTCCTTTTATCGTAATGGTTATCATCATCGTATCTCTTGTTAATCCCACAGTGGGAAGCTGTACGGTGTGTCTGATGCTGGCGACCTGGCCGGTCTACGGCAGAGCTATCAGATCTTCCGTTATGATCGACAAGGAGATCGACTATATTGCTGCCGGAAGAACAATGGGTGCTTCTGAGTACAGAATCGCTACCCGTTATCTCGGAAGAAACATTCTTCCCGGAATCCTTCCCGTAGTTCCCATGGACTTCTCAAACGTAATCCTTACAGAGAGCTGTATTTCCTTCATGGGTCTTGGTATCCAGCCTCCTACTATTTCCCTCGGAAATATCATGGCTGACGGACGTAACTATATTTCAACACACTGGTGGATCACCGGTATTGCCGGTCTTGTAATTCTGATTATTGCCATTGCGTTCACCCTTATGGGCGATGACCTTCAGAAGAGCATGAGCTCTGGTAACTAAGAAGGAGGATGAATATGTCAGAAAATAACACTGCAAAAAATAACGAGGTCATCCTTGAAGTCAAGGATATCAAGACATATTTCCACATTGGAAAAGACAGAGTGATCAAAGCGGTTGACGGAGTTAACTTTACCTTAAAGAAGGGCCGCGTTCTCGGAATCATCGGAGAGAGTGGATCCGGTAAAAGTGTTACATCCAGAACCATCATGAGGATCGTAGATAAGCCCGGTGTTATTGAGGGCGGTGAAGTTATCTTCAAGGGACAGGATCTTCTCAAGGTTTCAGAGAAGGAGATGACAAAGATCCGGGGAAAGCAGATCTCACTTATTTTCCAGGATCCCACTACTTCCTTCAACCCTTACATGACTATCGGAGCTCAGATGAAGCAGGCTTATAAGGTTCACGAGAAAGGAGCTTCCAAGGAAGAAGTTCTGGAGAAGTGCAGAGTTGCCCTGAAGCTTGTCGGTATCAACAACTGGGAAGAAGTAATGGGCAAGTATCCCTGTGAATTCTCTGCAGGATTCCGTCAGAGAATCTTCATTGCCATGGCAATGATCTTCAATCCGGATCTTCTCATTGCCGATGAGCCCACCACCAGCCTTGGTATCACCATTCAGGCGGAGATCATTCAGGCTCTCACAGAAGTTAAGGAGAAGGTTGGAAACTCAATCATCATCATTACTCATGACTTTGGTGTAGTTTCCCAGTTCTCAGACGATATTTTTGTAATGTACGCCGGAAGATGTGTGGAGAGTTCTCCCAAAAAAGACCTCCTTTTGCACCCTCATCATCCGTACACCATCGGACTCATCCGTTCCGTACCTCTGCTTGAAGCGAGAAAGACCAAGCGTCTCAAGTCTATCCCGGGATTCCCGCCTGATATGGCAAATCCTCCCAAGGGGTGTGCTTTTGCTTCAAGATGTGAATGGGCTAAGGAGAAGTGCTTCCAGGAGCAGCCTGAGCTCAGAGACTGCGGTGATGACCGCAAAGTAGCATGTCATTATCCTCTGATGGATTACAACACATCTGATGATACTAAGGTTGAATAGGGGAGAATAACATGAGTGACGTAATTTTAAAAGCAGAAAATCTTGTTAAGCACTACCCCGTAAGAAAGGGTATGTTCAATAAACAGGTTGCAACCAAGAAGGTCGTTGACGGAATCAATCTCGAGATTCATAAGGGCGATACCGTTGCTCTCGTAGGTGAGAGCGGATGCGGAAAGACCGTCCTTTTGCGGACTCTTATCGGTCTTGAGGAGGCAACCGACGGCAAAATCTATTTCAACGGCAAGGAGACCGGTGAGCTCACAAAGCAGGAGCTGGCAAAAATGCGCCGCAGCGTGCAGATGATCTTCCAGAACTCCCAGACTTCACTTCACCCTCGTTTTACCATTCAGGAGTCTCTTGAAGAACCCCTGATCTTAAGTGGAATGAAGGACAAGGCTGAGAGAGAAAAGAGAGTGGTGGAGACCCTTCTCAAGGTTGGTCTCGACGCCAGCTACGCAAACCGCTATCCTGGCTCCTTGAGTGGTGGTCAGAGACAGCGTGTTGCCATTGCGAGAGCCCTGGTGGAGACTCCCGAGCTTATCCTTGCGGATGAGCCTATCTCAGCGCTGGATGTTTCCCTTCAGGCTCAGGTACTCAACCTACTAATGGACTTAAAGGACGAACTGAATCTGTCAATGCTTTTCGTAGCCCATGACCTTGCGGTTGTGCGTCAGATCGCGGATTACACCATGATCATGTATGCGGGCAAGATCGTGGAAGCTGCTCCTGCGGCAAGGATCTACGACAGTGCCAAGCACCCTTACACAAAGGTGCTCTTAAAGTCAGCCCCCAGCATTTCAAAGGGTGTTCACGGCGAGGACTTCCATCTCGATCTCAAGATCGGTGATGCCCCCGACCCGGCAAAACTTCCCACCGGATGTCTTTTCCACACTCGCTGCATCTACGCAGACGAGAACTGTGTGAACTGCTGTCCTGAGATGCAGGAAGTAGGGGAAGGCCATTATGTATGCTGCTCAAAGTGGAAAGAGCTTGAGAACGTAAACTGATTTTTGTAGAACAAGCCCTCTGACCTTGGAGTCAGAGGGCATTATTAGCAAGATGAAAAAAATACGAATTTACACCACCGGTGGAACTATTGCCAGTACTGAAGGGGAAAATGGACTTTTGCCTACCATGACCGGAGAGGACATGCTGAATCTGGTGCCGGAGTGCAGAACCTTCGGTGAGATCAGCTGCAGAGCCATTATGAATCTGGACAGCACCAACATTCAGCCGGAAGACTGGACCAACGTGGCTGCTGCCCTCAAGGAGGAAGTCTCCGAGTTTGACGGTTTCGTGGTACTCCACGGAACGGACACCATGGCCTACAGTGCAGCCGCGGTGGCTTTCATGACCATAGGGATCCAAAAACCGGTAATCTACACAGGCTCCCAGATCCCGATTTCAAAACCCGGTACAGATGCTATGAGAAATATCAGAGATGCGGTTTTTGCCGCGGCCAATCTGGATTATCCGGGTATCTATATTGCTTTTAACGGAAAGCTTATGAACGGATGCTCCGTGAGCAAGACCAACACTTTTGCACTGGATGCTTTTTCCAGTGTAAACACCTGCGATGTGGGTGAGATTGATGGACTGACAAAGACTCTGACGATCAACTATCAACCCAACCGTCTCGTGGACAGGTACCGATGGCACACAAATGTGGAGAACAAGGTCTTGCTTCTGAAGCTTTATCCCGGAGTGCTTCCGGAGACCATAAGATATGAGTTTGTCCGCCAGTTCAAGGCGGTGATCCTTGAGGCCTTTGGTGCCGGGGGAGTTCCGGCTTATGAGCGGAGTTTTCTTCCTAAGATAAGGGAACTGCAGGAGCATGGAATCCTGACGGTAATCACCTCCCAGTGTCTTCAGGGAGCCAGTGATATCTCTATCTATGAAGTAGGAAAAAATGCAGCGGAACTGGGTGCGGTCTGTGCCGGCCCCATTGTGAGCGACGTCCTGGTGGCAAAACTCATGTGGGCGGTGTCCATGACCTCAGACCTGTCCGAGCTTAAGGATATTTTGTCAACAGACTTTTGTGGAGAGTTTGGTGACCAGTAACATTTGACACGGGGTGACGCAGATGGCGGAGATCTTAAGTGTAGGAATCGATATCGGAACTTCCACCACTCAGGTGGTGTTCAGCCGGATCTCCATGGACAATCTGGCGGGGTACTTCACGGCCCCCAGGATCGCCATCACAAATAAGGAGATCATCTACAAGAGCCCGGTGTATTTTACTCCCTTAAGGACCAATATTCTCATTGACGGGGAGAAGGTCCGGGATATAATTGCAAAAGAATATAAAAGCGCCGGCTTTTCTCCGGAGGATGTGGACACCGGTGCGGTGATCATAACAGGAGAGTCGGCAAGAAAAGAAAACGCTCAGGTAGTGTTGGAAAACCTCAGCAATTTTGCCGGGGAGTTCGTGGTCTCCACGGCAGGCCCGGACCTGGAATCCATAATCGCCGGAAAAGGCAGCGGAGCCTACGGTTACAGCCTGGAAAACGACCTCCCGGTGATAAATCTGGACGTGGGCGGAGGAACCACAAATATTGTGCAGTTCGATTGTGGTGAAACCGTGGGAAAAGCCTGCTTCGATATCGGAGGCCGGCTTATTCGCATCTCGGAAGGGCGGATAACCTACATTTCTGAATCGGCCAGAGAGATCGCCGCTTCCCTCGGGATCGATATTATGCCCGGGGATGTGGCAGAGGTGTCGGAACTTCGGCAGATCACTGATCGCATGGCGGAGCTTTTGGCTCAGGCCACAGGTCTTTCCCACCGCTTCCGGACAAGGGAGCTTTTGGAGAAGATCAGAACTTCCGGCAGTTCACTTTTGAAAGAAGACTTTTCCCCGGCAAAGATCTGTTTTTCCGGCGGAGTTGCGGAATACATATACAAAAAAAATGAGGGGGATCCCTTCAGGTTCGGCGATATAGGCCCCCTCCTCAGCGAATCCATTGCCGGAAATGAGGCTTTTGGAAAAGAAAGGCTCCTTCCCGCAAAGGAAACCATTCAGGCCACGGTGGTGGGAGCCGGAACCTACACCACTTCTCTTTCCGGAAGTACTATAAGTTACTCTCCGGGAATCTTCCCCGTAAAAAGTGTCCCGGTGTTAAAACTCTCCCGCCTGGAGTGTGAGGCAGTGGAAAAGGGAAACGAAGATCTTCTTCGGGACAAGGTGGTGTGGTTTATGGAGCAGTGCGACACTTCCCTGATCATTTTGGCCATGGAAGGTCCAAGAGACCCCACCTACAAGGAACTGACGATCCTTGGCAGCACTATTGTGAAGGTGCTGGACAGTGTTCTGTCTAAAGATGAACCTATAATCGTGGTGACGGAGCACGATATTGCAAAAGCTCTGGGGGTAGTCATGAAGCAGCTGGGATCTGGAAGAAGGATCGCCTCCATCGACGGAGTAAAGGTGGAGGGCAATGACTATCTGGACATCGGAAGGCCCCTAATGAACGGCCTTGTCGTTCCGGTGATCGTAAAAACGCTTCTGTTTGGTTAGGAGGACAGATTTTGAGATTAGATACCACAATTCTCGGAAAATCTTACAGTTTCAGATCCGTAAAGGATGTGCTGGCAAAAGCAAATGAGGAGAAATCCGGTGATATTCTCGCCGGAGTTGCGGCCACCTCCGACATGGAGAGGATCGCGGCAAAAGAAGTGCTCAGCAACCTCCTGGTGAGGGATCTGAGGGAAAATCCCGTGGTCCCCTATGAGGAGGATGAGGTCACCAGAATGAACCAGGATTCTCTGGATATGGATGTGTACAACAACATCAAAAACTGGACCATAGCGGAGCTGCGAGAGTACATCTTAGGTTATGACAGCACCGAGGCGGATATCCGCCGCCTTGGTAGAGGTCTTACCGCGGAGGCAGTTTCCGCAGTCACAAAGCTCATGACCAATCTGGACCTCATCTACGGAGCCAACAAGGTGAGGGTGGAGGCCACCTGCAACACCACCATCGGAAAAAGAGGTACAATGGCCACCCGCCTTCAGCCCAACCATTCCACTGACAATGTGGAGGGAATCACCGCTTCTCTTTTTGAGGGGTTATCCTACGGAAACGGGGACGCTCTTCTCGGAGTAAACCCGGTAAATGACACCTCCGCAAGCCTTGGGGAGGTTCTGAGGAGACTGGATGAGATCAAGAGAACCTTTGAGATCCCCACTCAGATCTGCGTGCTGGGACACATCACCACCCAGATTGAGGCAGTGAAAAACGGGGCTCCCTGCGATATGATCTTCCAGTCCATCGCCGGAAGCGAGAAGGGAAACCGGGCTTTTGGCTTTTCAAAGGATACCGTGGAGGAAGCAGTGCTGGTGATGAGGGAGAAGGGCACCGCAAAAGGACCTGACCGGATGTACTTTGAGACCGGACAGGGAAGCGAGCTCTCCTCGGATGCTCACTTCGGAGCAGACCAGGTGACCATGGAGGCGAGGTGCTATGCTTTTGCCAGGGAATTCCACCCTTTCATGGTAAACACCGTGGTGGGATTTATCGGTCCCGAGTACCTTTACGACAGCAAACAGGTGATAAGAGCCGGCCTTGAGGACCACTTCATGGGCAAGCTCTCCGGCATCCCAATGGGATGCGACTGCTGTTACACCAATCACATGATGGCGGATCAGAATGATATAGACAATCTGGCTTTTCTCCTTGGAGGGGCGGGAATAAACTACATCATCGGAGTTCCCACCAGCGACGACATAATGCTCAACTACCAGACTACCGCTTACCATGATATTCAGGCTATCAGAGAGATTCAGGGACTTCATCCCATCAGGGAATTTGAGCTCTGGTGCGAGAAGATGGGCATCATGGAAAACGGCAGGCTCACTAAGAGAGCGGGAGATGCAACCTTATTTACAACTCTCAGAAGGTGATGAGATAAATGATAGATGAAAAATTAGTTCAGCTGATAACAGAAGAAGTTTTGAGACAGCTGGAAGAGAGAAACTTTGATAGGGAGAAAAGGCAGGTTCTCGGGGAATCCGCCCTCAAAGATCCCCTTGATCCCGATTCTTTAGCCCGTATGAAAAAGCGCACCACCGCCCGCATCGGTGTGGGCAAGTGCGGCCCCCGTCTCAACACTCAGACCTTGCTTAAACTCCGGGCGGATCATGCCAGTGCCCGGGATTCGGTTTTTGCGGATGTGGATCAGAAAGTTCTGGATCGTATGGGGCTTTTCACCGTGGTCACTGATGCCGGAGACAAAAACACCTACCTCACAAGACCCGACCTGGGAAGACATCTCAACGATGAGGCAGTTCAGGTGCTTAAGACCAAGTGCGTCATGGATCCGGATGTTCAGATCTACGTTTCAGACGGTCTCAGCAGCGCTGCGGTGGAAGCAAATGTGGAGAGAATCCTCCCCATCCTTATTGAGGGATGCAAGGGGCTTGGACTCAAAGTTGGAACACCCTTTTTCATGAAGTTCGGAAGAGTTGCCGCCCAGGATCAGGTGGCGGAGATCACAGGGGCAAAGATCACCTGCGTGCTCATAGGAGAGCGCCCCGGCCTTGCCACGGCGGAGAGTATGAGCGCCTACATTGTCTACAACGGCTATGTGGGGATCCCCGAGGCGAAGCGCACCGTAGTATCAAATATTCACAAGGACGGTCTCACGGCGGTGGAGGCGGGAGCCTACATCGTGGAAATGTTCCAGCTCATGCTGGATCAGAAAGCCAGTGGTGTGGACCTGGTCAAGTAGAGGAAGAATTATGCGCGGAGATGCAGTAAAAACCACAGTTCTTGCCGCAAAGATCATCCCCAATGCCGACAGGGAGCTTTTGGAGAGACTGAATGTTCCGGAGGATCACAGAAGCCTTGGACTTATCACCACAGACTGTGACGATGTCTCCTATGCGGCCCTGGATGAGGCAACAAAGAAGGCCAACGTTTCCGTGGCCTATGCCAGAAGCATGTACGCCGGAGCGGCCAATGCCAACACAGCCTATGCCGGTGAGTTCATTGGCATCCTGTCAGGGCCGGATCCGGAGGAGATAAGGAGCGGACTTCAGGCGGCAATGCTTTTTTGTCAGGAGACAGCTACCTTTTACAGCGCCAACGAGGACGACTCGGTAGTTTATTTTGCCCATTGTATCTCAAGGACCGGATCCTACCTCTCCTCAGAGGCGAAAGTTCCGGAGGGCACTTCCATGGCTTACCTCATTGCCCCTCCTCTTGAGGCCATGAGCGGTCTGGATGCGGCGCTTAAAGCGGCGGAGGTGGAACTGAAAGTGTTCTACGGTCCCCCCTCGGAGACCAACTTCGCAGGAGGTCTTCTCACGGGAGATCAGCCGGCCTGTATGGCGGCCTGCGAAGCTTTTGCGGAAGAAGTCTGTAAAATAGCGGCTAGTCCGATTCAGTTATAGGAGGAAACGGATATGAAATTTGATAAAGATCTGATGTCCATCCAGGAAGTGCGGGACATGGTGAAAAAAGCCCGGGAGGCAGTGGAGGTTTTCTCGGATTTTTCCCAGAGTCAGGTAGATGCCATCTGTAAGGCTATCTGCGAGGCCTGTGTCGCAAATGCGGAGCAGCTGGCAAAAAAAGCCTCCGATGAGACAGGTTTTGGAATCTGGCAGGACAAAGTCCTCAAGAACCTGCTGGGAAGCAAAATAACCTACGAATACATCAAAGATATGAAGACCATCGGTATCCTCTCCGACGACAAGACTACCGGGGTCATGGAGGTGGCAGTGCCCATGGGAGTTGTGGCGGCGCTGATCCCTTCCACAAATCCCACTTCCACGGTTATGTACAAGACTTTGATCTCCGTGAAAGCAGGAAATGCAATCATCATAAGCCCTCATCCCGGAGCCAAAAACTGTATCCTTGACACCTACCGGGTGATCGCCGAGGCGGCAAAAAAAGCTGGCGCTCCCGAGGGGCTTATCCAGTGTGTGACCCTTCCCACAAAAGAAGGCACCGACGCCCTTCTCACCAACAGAGGCATCGGAATCATTCTGGCCACCGGCGGCGAGGCCATGGTCAGAGCGGCATACAGTTCCGGAAACCCCGCCCTTGGAGTCGGACCGGGCAACGGCCCTTCCTTCATTGAGCGGACGGCGGACATCCCCCTTGCGGTAAAAAGGATCTTCGACAGCAAGACTTTTGACAACGGTACCATCTGTGCTTCAGAGCAGAGCATCGTCACCGAGGAATGCATCAAAAACCGGGTTATTGACGAGTGTAAAAAGCAGGGCGGTTACTTTATGAGCCCCGAGGAGTCGGAGAAAGTCTCTCACTTTATCATGAGAGCCAACGGCACCATGAACCCGAAGATCGTGGGACGAGATGCGGGAACAATCGCCAAAATGGCGGGAATCACCATTCCCCCGGGAACCAGAGTTCTCATCTCCGCTCAGACCACCGTGGGAAAGGACAATCCCTATTCCAGAGAAAAGCTCTGCCCCATCCTGGCGTTTTATGTAGAGTCCGGCTGGGAGGCGGCCTGCAAGCGGTGCATGGAGATTCTCTACAACGAAGGAGTTGGTCATACCATGACCATTCACTCTACGGACCAGAGTGTCATCCGGGAATTTGCCCTTAAAAAACCTGTCTCAAGACTTCTGGTGAACACCCCCGGCGCCCTTGGCGGTGTGGGAGCCACAACGGGAATCGCCCCGGCTCTCACCCTTGGCTGCGGCACCGTGGGAGGAAGTGCAACTTCCGATAACATCACCCCCATGAACCTCATCAACATCCGGAGAGTGGCAGTGGGAATTAAAGAACTGGAGGATTTGAGAGCCGAGGCAAATATACCTCAGGCAAAAGCTCCCGCCTGCAGGGAGAGCACCTGTTCCGCCCCGGTATCCGGATCCATAACAAGAGAAGATATTGAAGCTATCGCAAGATCGATCCTTGCAAGACTTGACGTCTAGCAGGTTTTAATAATCAAGAAAACGGAGGAAAAAACACATGGCAGCATTACAGGCATTAGGAATGATCGAAACAAAAGGTTTGGTTGGCTCAATCGAAGCAGCAGATGCAATGGTTAAAGCCGCAAATGTTCATCTCATCGGCAAAGTTCATGTAGGCGGCGGTCTCGTAACCGTTATGGTAAGAGGCGATGTAGGCGCAGTTAAGTCTGCTACCGATGCAGGTGCAGCAGCCGCTTCAAGAGTGGGCGAGCTCATTTCCGTACATGTAATCCCTCGTCCTCACGACGAAGTTGAATTCATTCTCCCCACACTGGAGAACTGTGACGTTAGATAATTTTTTTCATAAGGATCAATAGGAGGAAACTAAAATGGCAACAATTCAGGCATTAGGAATGGTAGAGACAAAAGGACTTGTAGGCTCTATAGAGGCAGGAGATGCAATGGTAAAAGCAGCTAACGTTCACCTCATCGGCAAAGTACACGTTGGCGGCGGTCTCGTAACCGTTATGGTAAGAGGCGACGTGGGTGCAGTTAAGGCAGCTACAGATGCAGGTGCAGCTGCTGCTTCAAGGGTAGGCGAGCTTGTATCCGTACACGTTATTCCCCGTCCCCACGACGAAGTTGAGTTTATTCTTCCCACACTGGAAAACTGCGACGTTAAATAGAGAACAAATTCGGAGATGTAGCAATTGAAGCGCGAAGTAATATCTGACGTTGAACTCAGAGCACATTTTGACAGAAATTCTACCCGGGAATTTGTCATCCCCGAGGGCGCCATCATAACTCCGGCGGCCCGGGATTTTCTCCGGGAGCAGAATATTGAGCTCAGAGGGCAAAAAGACAGTATCGGCATCAAAACCAATAGATCCATGACAGTGGACCCTATTCCCCAAAAGGAGGGAAAGTCCCGCTACGTAGATCACACCACCGGAAGGGACCTTTCGGAGAAGCCGGAGCACATGACTCACCTTAGAGGCAATCGTCTGATCTCAAAGAGAGATCCCCGTATCGCCTTCAGAGGGAGGCTTGACTCTCTCATGGCGTCCATGATAAGCGCCCAGGTGGAGGTCTATGAGGCCGGGTATGGCAGGATCAGCACTGATATCGGAGAACTTCTTGATCTAACAAGACTTATCCTTGCCGCTGAGGTCAAAGACGAACCTCTCACCGGAATCACCTTCCAGGGCATGGACAGCGAGAAGATCCGGTACGACTCACAGCATCCGGAGGAAGTTTTCGGGATAATGCACCCCATCCCCTGTGCAAAAGCAGGCCGGACAGGGGCCACCTTAAACCGGCTGAGAACGGAGGTACGGGAGGTGGAGCTGGCTGCCATGGAGGCCTTTTGCGACAGCAGAGGGAACCTTTTAAGACCGGATATTATTGAAGCACTTAACCGGCTGAGCAGCTGCTGTTACATTCTCATGCTGAGGCTTGCCTCAGGCTTTTACAAGAAGTCCAAATACCTTAAAGTACCGGTGGAGGTCTCCGCGAGACACGTTCACCTGACTAAGGAAGCTCTGGAAGCCCTTTTTGGAGAGGGATTCGAGATGAGCCACAGAAAAGATCTGAGCCAGCCCGGGCAGTTTGCCACCAACGAGAGGGTAAAACTGGTCTCTGAAAAGGGAGAGATTGACAGAGTGAGTGTCCTTGGTCCCGTGAGAGATCACTGTCAGGTGGAACTGTCAAAAACCGACGCCATTGCCCTAAAGCTCTCACTTCCAGTGAACCTTTCCGGAAACTATGAGGGGGCAAAGGATATTCTTCTGGTGGGTCCTAAGGGCTCTTATCTGGCAAAGGAGAGCGCTCTTATCGCTATGGCTCACATTCATATGACTGAGGCGGATGCAAAAGCCTTCGGCGTCACAAACGGAGAAAAAGTCGGCGTCACTCTGGAAACAGACCGAGCGGTGACCCTTGAAAATGTCATCATACGGGTGGATTCCCCGGAGAAAGCAAGCCTTGCAATGCACATCGATTTTGACGAGGCGAATGCCTCCGGTGTCACCGGGAATACTAAAGGAATAATAAGAAAAAGGTAGTTTTATGTCAGATCTAAGCAGAGAAGAACTGGTTAAAATGATAACCCGGGAAGTCATGAGGCTCATGAGTGAGGGAGACTGCTCGGGTAATCCCGAGAATCCCGACGGATATGTGCTGGTTATCGGCGATCCTGCCGGGGTAAAGGATATTGTGGAGCCGAACCTTGCCTATGTGGGCATTGAGGACTATGAGACTCATAAGGACATTCTCAGATACAGATCCGTAATAATAGAGAGGCTCACCCTCACCCAGCTGGTGGACATTTCAGCGGGAAGAGCGGCGGACCACAGCTGTGCCGCTATAGTTGATGCCCTTTTGAACGACGGAGATATCCGGCTTTTGGAGAGTGGGCTCCCCCACAGAAAGTACAAGGGAAAGGTTAAAAATCCCTTCTACCAGAAACTGGAGCAGGATGTAAAACAGCTTCAGATGTACGGCATCAAGCTGGTGTCAAAAAGTGGTATTAAGAAGGAGTCGGCAAAGTTCAGGCCCGGGAATAGCAGAGTAAAAGCCGAGGTGATTACAGAAGCAAAAGCCCTTTCGATGGCCCAGGGGAACTCCGGAGGACAGATCATAATTCCTTCGGGAACTATCTTGACACCTTCGGCAAAAGACATTTTTCAGAAAGCAAATGTAAAAGTGATCACGGAATGATCCGGGAGAAAATAGATGATTATCTGTAAAGTAATCGGCCATGTATGGGCCACAAAAAAAGAACCCAACCTTGAGGGCTTAAAACTCATGGTAGTCAAAGAAGAACCCACGGACAAGCCGGTGCAGGAGACTTTTGTGGCAGCGGACGTTGTGGGCGCAGGCATCGGAGAGCAGGTGCTGGTGGTTTCCGGAAGTACTGCGAGGAAAGCCCTGGGAAGAGACGAGATGCCTGTTGACATGGCGATCGTCGGTATTATCGATACCGTGGAGATGGATCGGGTAAAAAGGTAGGATCAGAACATGAATCTGTTAGAACTGGTAGAGCACGCCGGAATAGTAGGCTGCGGCGGAGCCGGATTTCCGACTCACGTCAAGCTTAAAGGCAATTTTGAATATCTCATAGTCAACGGAGCAGAGTGTGAACCTCTGCTTCGCACAGACAGATATCTCATGCGCCACAAGGCAAAAGAACTTATAGAGACCGTTCAGACATTAAAGGTGGAGCTTGGGATCCCCAGGGCGGTTTTTGCCCTGAAGGGACATTACCGCCTGGAGGTGGAAGCTTTAAGGGCTGCCATCCAAGAATTGAATGCTCAGGTGGAGATCAAGGAGCTGGAGAGCTTTTATCCTGCAGGAGACGAACAGACCATCGTGTATGAGGTCACCGGCAGGGTAGTGCCCCCGGCGGGACTTCCCTCCATGGTGGGAGCGGTGGTGGACAACGTGGCTACCATCTACTGCATTTATCAGGCGCTTCGGGACCGTCCTTTTATCTGGAAGTATCTTACCGTCACCGGGGAAGTGAAGACTCCTTCTGTGCTTAAAGTCCCGGTGGGCACAAGCTATGCGGAGTGTATCGAGCTGGCGGGAGGCGCTCTTTGCGGCGATTTCTTCGTGATCTCAGGAGGTCCCATGATGGGAAAGCCGCTCACAAGAGATCAGGCTATGGAGTCCTATGTTACCAAGACTACATCAGGCATTCTGGTGCTCCCCAAAGACGGATATCATGACAATCAGAATCAGATATCCATTAAAACCATGATAAACCGGGCAAAATCAGCTTGTATTCAGTGTACCCAGTGCACTCAGCTTTGCCCAAGGCATCTTCTTGGACACCCTTTAAGACCCCATGCCATCATGCGGAAAATGGCCGCTTTCGGCATGGATTATGATTTCCTCACCGAGGATACTGTGATCAGGGAAGCCCTTCTTTGCTGTGAGTGCGGCATCTGTGAGACCTATGCCTGCCCCATGGGACTTCAGCCTCGGAAGATCAACAGCATGTTGAAAAAAGAACTGGGAGCCAGAAGAATCCGCTATGAGAGAAGTGGAGAGGACTTTGAAGCCAGCAGCGAGAGGGAGTGCCGCAAGGTACCCAGCAAGAGAGCTGCCGCCAGAGTGGGAGTCCTGAAGTATTATGACTACGAGATCGACAACTTTATTGAAAAAGAGCCGAAAGAGGTAGTCATTTCCCTGAGAATGAACATTGGAGCCCCCTCGAAACCCATTGTGAAAGTGGGACAGATGGTGCTTCAGGGAGACCTTATCGCCTGTATTCCTCCCGATGCCCTGGGAGCGAACATTCACGCAAGCATATCAGGTATGGTAACAGAAGTCAGTGATGTCATCAGAATTGAGAAGGAATTAGCATGAGAGAAAGCATAGGATTTCTTGAATTAAACAGTATAGCAAAAGGTGTTGAGGCGGCAGATATCGTTCTCAAGACCGCAGACGTGAGGCTGATCTCTGCAAAAGCCGGCTGCCCCGGAAAATACTATCTCCTGTTCTGCGGAGACGTGGCGGCGGTCAGATCCTCTCTTGAAGCCGGAGAGCAGATCGGAGGAGATCATGTGGTGGACTCTTGTCTCATTCCCAGAGTTCATCCCCAGGTCATAAAGGCCATCAACATGGCAAACATGCCGGATAACTTAAACGCTATCGGAGTGATGGAGTTCTACAGTGTCACTGCTTCCGTTTATGGCGCTGATGCGGCGGTAAAAGCCGCAGACGTGGAACTGGTGGAGGTGAGGCTCGGAACAGGCATAGGAGGAAAATCCTTTGTCATCCTAACCGGCGAAGTGGCGGCAGTCAGGGAATCCATTGAGTGCGGAGTGAACTCTCCCAATGCCAAAGGAATGGTAGTCTCAAAGGTTGTGATCCCCAATCCCCATCCGGAACTTTTGGACAGCCTGATGTAAGGCTGCACTCTCAAAAAAACTGAAACAGAAGGTGCAAAATGGAATTTGAAAACAAACAGCGCATAATCCAGGAATTTGTACCTGGTAAACAGATAACCATGGCTCATGTCATTGCCAACCCCGATCCCGGTCTCTTCAAGAAGCTGGGAGTGGTAGGCTCCCCCAGCGGAGCCCTTGGAATCATGACCATAACTCCCAGTGAGGCTGCGATCATCGGGGCGGATGTGGCTACCAAAGCCGCCAACGTGGAAGTAGTCTTCGTGGACCGTTTCAACGGATCCCTCATTGTGAACGGTCTCGTGGCAGACGTGGAGGCGGCCCTTAAGGACGTAATAAGCGTTCTTGGAAACACCCTGAAATTCACGCCTACAGAGATTACAAGGTCCTAGAACATGAAAAAGATAATTCTCGTAGGAAGTGTAGCCAGCGGCAAAACGACCCTCTTACAGAGGATCAACGGCCGTAAGATAGAGTATAAGAAGACCCAGGCCTTGGAGGTTATCAACAAAACCATTGACACCCCCGGGGAGTATCTGGAACACAGAGCTTTTTTCAGCAGCCTGATAATAACTTCAGTGGATTGTGATCAGGTGCTGTTTATCCTTGATCCCACCCAGGAGCGGTTTATGTATTCTCCGGGACAGGCTTCCGCCTTTCCCATACCCGTTGCCGGGGTGGTGACCAAAACAGACATTGCAGATGAGGAGCAGATAAGCGACGCAAAAGAGCTGCTTGCTCTCGCCGGTGCAGATCCCATTTTTGAGGTAAGCTCTTATGAGGGCACCGGAGTGGAAGAACTTATGAAGTTTCTTGAGGAGTAAACCCCTCCAATTCGATCCTATTATGAAACCAAAAGGAGCAGCCATCAGGCTGCTCCTTTTGGCAAGTGCAAAAATCAGAAGAACCCGGGGCTCATTTTTGAACCCTGGGTTCTTCTATTACTTGCTGTTGCACAGCCCTTTATTCTCAATGAATATTATTTGAAGAGAGTGATATTTGAGAAGATAGGTGCAAGTGTATTAGCAACTGTTGACATCATCTTGATGAAGATATCAAGAGCAACACCTACAACGTCCTTACGTGTATCACCTACTGTATCACCTGTAACAGCAGCTTTGTGAGCATCTGAGCCCTTGCCGTGTCCGGGGATGTTTCCGCCTTCGATGTACTTCTTAGCGTTATCGAATGCACCACCGGAGTTACCCATGAAGATAGCTCTGGGAATAGCACATACTGTAGCACCTACAAGGAGACCACCAACGAACTGTACGCCGAAGAGGAGACCGCCTACGATAGGAATTGCAATAGCGAGCATTGAAGGTATAACCATCTTTCTGAGAGCTTCGCTTGCAGCCATAGCGATCATCTTGTTGTAGTCAGGCTTAACTGTTCCTTCAAGAACACCGGGGATGCTGAGCATCTTGTCACCTTCGTCAGCCATGAGCTTAGCAGAATCGATTGTGTTGTCTGTAAGCATTGCTGAGAAGTATTCAACAAGAGCACCACCGATAAGACCACCGGCAACTACGATGAAGGATGCAAAGTTAAGAACGGGCTCTGTACCGTTGTGAGCAAAGTTACCAACGTAAGCAACGATAAGAGATACTGTTGCGAATGCAGCAGAACCGATAGCAAATCCCTTACCGATAGCAGCTGTTGTGTTACCTACAGCATCAAGCTTATCTGTGATAACACGAACTTCGGGATCAAGGTGGCAGCTCTCTGCGATACCGCCGGCGTTATCTGCGATAGGACCGAAAGCATCGATTGAAACTGTAGCACCTACGAATGCGAGCATACCTAAAGCTGAAAGAGCGATACCGTATTCTCCGCAGATCTTACCGGAGATAAGAAGTGATACACCGATTACAAGGATAGGTGCAAGACAAGAACGGGAACCGATAGCGTCACCCTTTGTTACTACGAAAGCTTCGCCTTCTTCAGCGAATCCGGCAAGAATCTTGGTGGGTTTGAAATCTGTGCTTGTGTAGTACTCAGTGATAGAACCGATAGCGATACCGGAAGCAATACCAAGAACAGATGAAAGCCAAGGTGAGATCCAGCCAAATTTGAAATCAGCATAAAGAGTAACCTTGCTGAATACAAGGTAAGCAGCAACGAGACCGATAACGATTGTGAGACCGGCTGAGATCCAGGAAGCCATGTTGAGCTCTCTGGAAGGGTTGTCACCCATCTTCTTGAGCTGAGCATATCCAAGTCCAAGGAGACATCCTACAAGACCTGCAGCAGCGATGATGATGGGGAAGAGTGTTGTTGCTGTGAATGTAGCCTCAGTTACGGAAGGACCGTTCTGAGCGAAGAGTGTAACTGCAATCATGATAGTAGCGGACATTGTAGCTACGAAAGACTCAAGAAGGTCAGAGCAGTTACCTGCAATATCGTTAACGTTGTCACCGATGAAGTCAGCGATGGTGTTAGGAACACGGCTGTCATCCTCAGGAAGGTCGTGACGGATCTTACCAAGGATATCTGCAGAGATATCAGCAGCCTTTGTGTAGTTACCGCCGGCTACACGGTTGAACATAGCAACGATTGAACATCCGAGAGAGTATGTAGAAATTCTCATGATGGTGGGGTTGCACTGAAGGTTAGCTACAAGACCTGAGCCAACTGCCTCGTGGGAAACACCATTGAAAATAAGGAGTACAAGTACAAGACCGAACATACCGAAAGCCTGTACTGAGAGACCTGAGATAGAACCACCGCAAAGAGCAACTTTAACTGTCTCGCCGATGGAAAGGCTCTCTCTTGCCTTGTTAGCTGTACGAACGTTTGCGTAAGTAGCACTGCTCATACCAAGTACGCAAACGATACTGCTCATGAGAGCACCGAGAATGAAAGTGATACCACTTGTCTTCTCGATGAAGAGTGTGAATACAATTGCGAGAACGGCAACGATGATACCGATACTCTTAAACTCTGTCTTCAGGAATGTCTGAGATCCTGAACGGATGATACCAGATAATTCGATCATATCTGCTGTGCCTTCGGACATCTTCTTGATCTTCTGATAGTTTGCGAAGATGTAAATGAAAGCAATGAGCACGAGAGCTAAAACAATAAGCCAAGCGCTAACTGAACTCATGATAGTTACCTCCAAATACTTGTAATTAAAATTTCAGTGTTTTAGTTTGGGAAATAAAATCAGCTGCTTAATCACCCGGCAGAAGCAGCCGGCAACACTCCGGTCAGCGTATTGCTTTGATATCTCCTCCTTCCAAATTGTATTTCTGAATTTTAACAGTGAGAATCGAACTCTCACCCATAATACTTAATCTAGAAAAGAGTTTATCAGATTTTAATAATTTTTGCAAGATGCCATATTGAAACTTGCAGGATTTACCGAAATTTCTGTAAAAAATATGAATATTTTTTAACAATTCCACGATTGTCTTGCAAAAAGGACAAGTTGAGGGGGAACTTGTGTGTTTTCTTGACAAACACTGATCATAGACTGATTTCAGGTTTTTTTTGTGTTAAAATAAATTGTTGCTAAAAAACAATCTAGGGAGATCATACCATGACAGGAGTACTTAAAGGTTATGAGCCCCGGGCAATGTGGGAGTACTTCGAGGAGATCTGCGGAATACCTCACGGCTCCGGAAACACGAAGGCGATCAGCGACTACCTGGTGGCTTTTGCGGATGCCCACGGCTTTTACCGGGAACAGGATGAACTTAATAATGTAATAATAGTCAGAGAAGCTTCTGAGGGATTGGAGAACAAGGAACCGATTATACTTCAGGGGCATATAGATATGGTAGCGGAGAAACGCCCCGGATCATCTATCGATATGGAGAAGGAAGGTCTTTCCCTCTATGTAGAGAATGGATACTTGAAAGCCAGGGACACCACCCTTGGAGCAGATGACGGAATTGCCATAGCTATGGGTATGGCACTTTTGGCGGATGAGACGCTGAAAGCACCAAGGCTTGAACTGGTGTGCACTGTGGACGAGGAGACCGGCATGGGAGGTGCCCTTGGCATTGACTGTTCAGTATTAAAAGGACGAAGGATGGTCAACATCGACTCCGAGGAGGAGGGGGTAATAACCGCCGGATGTGCCGGGGGTGTTGTTGTCAGAGGAGAGATTCCTTTTGACACGGAGAAAGCTTTTGGGAAGGCCTACCGTATCACCATCCACGGGCTCAAAGGAGGGCACTCCGGGGAAGACATAAATAAGAACCGGAACAATTCCAACATGGTGTTGGGAAGGTTCCTTTTTGAGTTAAACAAAAAACTGGATCTGCGGTTCTCCACCATGGCCGGAGGCAGCAAGGACAATGTCATCCCCAGACACACCGAGGGCGTGGTGGTCCTTACGGATTCGGAAGGAGAAGAAGTACTTTTCAGGGAGTCCCTTGCTATAAGGGACCGCATAAGGAAAGAGTACAGCGGAAGTGACGAAGGGCTGGAGATAACTTTTGAGGAGACTCACCTTCCTCCGACTATGTTTACCGCTGCTTCTCAAAGGGAGATCAACCGGATGCTCATAAATTTGCCCAACGGAGTTGTGAAAATGAGTGGAGAGATCGAAGGTCTGGTTGAAACATCTTTAAATCTCGGTATAATGAAAGCAGAAGATGGCGTACTCAGGCTCAGCTGTTCTCTTAGAAGCAGCAAGGGCGAGGCCAAGGAATATCTGAAGGAGAGAGTAATCAATTATCTCACTTCTTTTGGAGGAGAATGTATCTGTGAGGGTGAATACCCCGGATGGGATTTTGCCAGAGAGTCGAAGCTTCGGGATACAGTCCTTGAACTTGGAAGAGAGATCCTGGGGAGAGAACTCAAAGTGGCAGCTTTCCATGCAGGCCTTGAGTGCGGTGTTTTTGCGGATAAGATACAGGGACTGGACTGCGTGTCCATAGGCCCGGAGATCAATTATATCCACACAACTGAAGAAGAACTTAATATCGCGTCCGCCGAACGCTGCTACAGACTTGTTCGGGCCGTGATTGAGAAGATGTAAAGAAAGGGGAACATAATGAACACTTCTGAACTTAAGAAGATCGCCAATGAAATCCGCAAGGGTGCCATTACTGCTGTTTACTCCGGCAAATCTGGTCATCCGGGCGGATCACTTTCCGCAGCAGATATTTTTGCTGTACTTTACTTTGATGAGCTTAATATCGATCCCGCCGATCCGGACAAGGCAGATCGGGACCGGTTCGTTTTATCCAAGGGTCACTGTACCCCCGGTTACTATGCAGCACTGGCGGAGAGAGGATTTTTCCCGGTAGAAGACCTCAAGACTTTCCGCCATGTTGGGTCCTATCTCCAGGGTCATCCCGACAAGAAGCACATTCCCGGAGTAGATATGAGCAGCGGTTCTCTGGGACAGGGAATCTCAGCGGCAGTGGGAATGGCTCTCTCCGCAAAGATCTCCAATGACAGCTTCAGAGTGTACACTCTTCTCGGTGACGGTGAGATCCAGGAGGGTCAGGTTTGGGAAGCGGCTATGTTTGCCGGTGCCAAGAAACTGGATAACCTTGTGGTGATCGTGGACAACAATAATCTTCAGATCGACGGACCTATCGACCAGGTAAACAATCCTTATCCCATTGATTCCAAGTTCGCAGCTTTCAACTTCCACGTGATCAACGTAGAGGACGGCAATGACATCGATCAGCTGAAGTCAGCTTTTGCTGAGGCTAAGACCGTAAAGGGAATGCCTGTTGCCATTGTGGCTAAGACCGTTAAGGGCAAGGGAGTTTCCTATATGGAGAACAATGCCGGCTGGCACGGCAAGGCTCCCAACGATGAAGAATTCAGGATCGCAATGGAAGAACTCGGAAAGGCTGGTGAATAATTATGGCAGATGTTAAGAAGATTGCAACAAGAGAGAGCTATGGTAATGCACTGGTTGAACTTGGCAAAGAGCATGAGGATCTTGTAGTTCTCGACGCTGACCTTGCAGGCTCAACAAAGACCGGAACCTTCAAAAAGGCTTTTCCCGAGCGTCATTTCAACTGTGGTATCGCTGAGGGCAACATGATGAGCATCGCTGCCGGACTTGCAGCAGCAGGAAAAGTTCCTTTTGCCAGCTCCTTTGCTATGTTCGCAGCAGGACGTGCTTTTGAACAGATCAGAAACTCCATCGGATATCCTCATCTCAATGTGAAGATCGGTGCGACTCACGCAGGTCTCTCCGTTGGTGAAGATGGGGCAACTCACCAGTGCCTAGAGGACATCGCCCTCATGAGAACTATTCCCGGAATGACAGTTATCTGTCCTTCCGATGACATCGAGGCTAAGGCTGCAGTCAAGGCAGCTTATGAGATGGATGGTCCTGTTTATCTCAGATTCGGCCGTCTCGCAGTGCCTGTTATCAATGATAATGAGGATTACAAATTCGAGATCGGCAAGGGCATCATCCTCAGAGAAGGCAAAGACCTTACCATCGTTGCCAGCGGTCTTATGGTTCCCGAGGCTCTTCGCGCAGCGGAGATGCTCTCTGAAGACGGAATCGAGGCGAGAGTAGTAAATATCCACACTATCAAGCCTCTGGATGAGGAACTCATTCTCGATTGCGCCGAGAAGACCGGCAAAATAGTAACTGTTGAGGAACACTCAGTTATCGGCGGCCTCGGAAGTGCGGTAGCTGAATACCTCTCAGAGGTTAGACCAACTATCGTGAAGAAGATCGGTGTAAACGATGTGTTCGGAGAATCAGGTCCTGGCGATGTGGTTCTAAGGAAGTACGGACTTTGTGCCGAGGGTATCTACAACACTATCAAAGAAATGTAATATATGAAGATCAATCAGGCCGGAGGAATGTTCCTCCGGCCTGTTAGCTTTATTGGTATTGGTGAAGGGAGCCAATGGCAACCCGGGAAAAGCCTCTTTGGTAAAGGAGTTCCTGAATCCTTTGGCCTCTCTTGTAAAGCTCTGGAGTATCCGCTTGATTTAGAAAAACAGTGGGCCTTAGGTGGTAGTAGCCCTCGGTGATAAGATCCGCAAAAACCTCCTCGGTAATTGTATCCGGCTTTCGACCGGTGTTCTTCACATACAGCTCCTGCCTGTGGCAGGCGGTGGCAAAAGGCTGATCCAGCGCCGAAAGCCCGGCCACAGTGATCACCGTGTCGGTGTGAAGGGGAATAACCGGCTCCCAAACTGCCGGGTACTTTATGGCTTTTCGGGCGGCTCCGTCTGCCTCGTTGACTATGACCTCTGAGAACTTGGTGAGATTTTTCATGGCAGACTCGGAGGGGGCGATATATTTGGTTACGGGCTCCCCGTTGGGGGAGATTTTTTGTGTCCTTCGTCCTGCAAAAGGCACCTTCCCTCTGTCCCACGCCGCCAAAAGCTCCTGGGCAGATTCACCGGTGATGTTCTCCACGTAGGGGGCTTCTGATACAAAAGTCTGGGTGGTGGTCATCATAGCGGCCTTCACCCCTTTGGTGGAATACTCTCTTGCAAGGAGGTGCATTAGGGTGGTTTTGCCTCCGGCACCGGTTATGGATATGAGGTGGGCATTGTCCTCGATCATGAGAAGTTTTTTCAGCATAAAAGAATCCTCTTTTACATTTATCGAATACAGGCTGATTATACCATATAAAACCCAATAAAAATGAGTTATAATTATTAAGACTATGTTAGGAGGCAGATATGTCAGGCTTAGTAATACAACAGACTCTTGTTCTTGGAATCCTTATGGTGGTGGGAGCGGCCTGCGCCAAAAGCGGAATACTCAACAAAGAAAGAAGCCAGGGAATCTCAGGGCTTCTCATCAACGTGACTTTGCCGGCAATGGTAGTTCAGAAGTGCCTGATCACGGTAACGCCGCAGCAGCTGGAGAGATTTGTCTGGGCGGCTATCTACTCAGCACTCTATTTTGTCCTGGCGGTGGCGTTCAGCCAGATCTTTATCCGAAAAACTGACAAATATGACTACCGGGTAATGCGGTTTGCCATAATCTATCAGAACTGCGGTCTTGTGGGAATTCCTTTTGTGCAGGGCGTTTTCGGCAGTGAGATGGTATTCTATGTGGTGCCCATGGTGGTGATCATGAATATGCTTTGCTACACCCATGGGGTTCTGATTCTTAGGAAGTCCTCAGAAACCGGAATCGGGCTGGATTTCCTTTTGAGTCCCGGAGTGCTTAGCATTTTTATTGGCCTGATCTTCTTTTTCACGGGAATCAGCCTTCCGGAGATCGTGACCAGACCTCTTGGAATGCTGGCGGATCTCACGACTCCATTGGCGATGATCCTCGGAGGATATACAGTGGCGACCACGGATTATAAGAGTATGGAGGGAAAAGGACGCCTTCTTGCAATCTCTGCTGTAAGGCTGATTGTGATTCCGGTGCTTTATATTATGATTCTCAGATTCTTGCCCGGGGATGACAAGATCAAGCTGATCCTGGTGCTGGCGTCCTCCTGCTCCTGCTCGGCGGTGAGCATTCCCATGGCAATGAAGCACGGACGGGATCATGTTTTTGCAACAAATACTTTTGCCCTCACAGCGGTATTTACCATGCTGACTGTGCCGGTGATAATGATGTTGGCTCAGATGTTTGGACTTGGATAAAATCAGCACATCGCATGTTGACACCAAAATTTAAGGCAACTTCGGACATCAATTGTCCCTGTAAAACAAATTAGGTTTATGAGAAACACAAAACAGGCGTATGAGAAATTTTCTCATACGCCTGTTTTTTCCTATATCCCAGGGATGACGCGGGGCCATCCCAATAATGTTGTAAAACTATCGATCTTCTCTGAAGTAGGAGATACCAAGGTTTGCAGGTGCCTGATTCTCGGGCTTGTTACGTCTGCTTGTAAGTACAAGAACGATGATGGTAACAAGGTAAGGCAGCATCCTGAATACTTCCTGCATAGCTCTTGAAAGTCCGGGAATGTAGATGTAAAGGATGTAGAGTGATCCGAAAAGGATGGATCCCCAGATAGCCTTGTCTGCATTCCAAAGAGAGAGGATTACAAGGGCGATGGCCAGCCAGCCTCTGTCGCCGAATACGTTGTTTGTCCAGGTTCCCTTTGAGTAGTCCATTACGAAGTAGAGACCGCCGAGACCGGCAATTCCTGCACCGAGGACGGTGGAAAGGTACTTGTATCTGGTTACGTTGATTCCGGCTGCATCAGCGGTAGCGGCACTCTCACCGACTGCTCGAAGGTTGAGACCTTTTCTGGTCCTGGTGAGGAAGTAGGTGAGCACAATTGCCACAATGATGGCAAAATACGGAAGGAATCCGAAAGGAAGGATCTTCCGAAGGCCGGGTATGGGAGTTCTGAAAGCCTCAGAAGTGATCTTAACTGAGATCTGACCAACGCCGCCGGCGAGCTTTGAAATGGATCCGCCGAAGAAGTTGCCGAAGCCGGTACCGAAAGTGGTAAGCGCAAGACCGACAACGTTCTGGTTAGCTCTTAAGGAGATGGTCAGGAAGCTGTAGATCAGGCCTCCCAGCATTGCTGCGAGAAAAGCACACAGGAAGGAGACAATAAGTCCCACAAAGCCGTTAGGGGTTCCTCCGGCGTCGGTTACGGATTTCTCGTAGAAGAAAGCTCCCATAAGACCTGAGATGCCGCCCATGAACATGATGCCCGGAATACCAAGGTTAAGGTTACCGGATTTCTCAGTGAGAATTTCTCCGGATGCACCGAACAGGATGGCAATACCTTGAGCTATTGACTGCTGGATAAATGATAAGATTATTGTCATAGCTTATGCCTCCTTTCCTTTTTTCCTGAAGGAAACTTTGTAGTTAGCGAAGAACTCGCAGCCGATCAGGAAGAAAAGAATAATACCGGTAATAATCTCTGATGCATTTTCGTTGAGTCCGAACTGGGATGCGATCTGGATGGAACCACGCTGCATGAATACCAGCAGTCCGGAGTAGATGATCATGATGGCAGGATTGAAGTGTGCCATCCAAGCAACGATGATTGCAGTAAAGCCACGACCTCCGGCTGTGCTTGTGGAGATGGTGTGGCTGGCACCGCCAACGATAAGAGTTCCGGCAAGTCCGCAGATAGCGCCGGAGATCATCATTGTGCGGATGATTACTCTTTTGACATTGATGCCTGCAAATCTTGCGGTGTTGTGGCTCTCACCGACAACGGCGATCTCGTAACCCTGCTTGCTGTACTTGAGATACAGGTACATGAGGATCGTTATCACTGCAACGATAATTACATTGAGCCAGTAGGTTCCTACACCCGGGAACCAGCCGGCGTGGTTATCTGCATTGATGGTACCTACTACGTTGGAACCTTTTCTGCCCTCCCAGAAAACAATGAGGAAGGTGGTGAGCTGCATGGCAACGTAGTTCATCATCAGGGTGAAAAGAGTCTCATTGGTGTTGTAATGAGCCTTGAAAAAGGCGGGAATAAGTCCCCAGATGATACCTGCAATTACGCTGGCAACAAGCATTACAACGATGAGAAGAGTGTTGGGAAGCTTGTCTCCTACGTAGATCATTAAAGCTGCACTTGCGATACCGCCGGCGAGGATCTGACCCTCAGCACCGATATTCCAGAAGCGCATCATAAATGCGGGGGTAAGACCTACGGCAATAACAAGGAGTACCATGATCTCTCGAATGGTTACCCAGCTTCGTCTGGGAGTTCCGATAGCACCGTCAATGATTCCGCCGTAAACTTCAACAGGATTCTGATGAGTGAGGGCAACGATGATCATCGCACACACTATAAGGGCGAGGATGATAGCCACTACGCGGATCAGAATGTTTTTGCCGACGGAGATCGTGTCACGTTTAGAAATACGAATAAGAGGTTCATTTTTATTCATGTTCTAATCCTCCTTTTCGATTGTTCCGGTCATCATGAGACCAAGTTGTTCTTTGGTGGCGGTACGGGCATCCACAATGCCGGAGACCTTGCCGGCCTGAAGAACGAGGATTCGGTCACAGAGATCAAGGAGAACGTCAAGATCTTCGCCTACACAGATGACGGCAACTCCTTTTTCCTTCTGTTTGTTTAACAAGTTATAAATAATGTAAGAAGAGTTGATATCAAGTCCTCGCACAGGGTATGCCACCATGAGCACGGTGGGATCTGAGGCGATTTCTCTTCCTACGAGAACCTTCTGAACATTACCACCGGAAAGCCGTCTTACCGGGGTGCTTACACCGGGAGTGGAGACCTCCAGCTCCTTGATGATCTTTTTGGCAAGTTCCATGGGTTTTTTGCGGTTTGCAATAGGTCCGGAGCCTTCACGGTAGCTGCGAAGCATCATGTTGTCGGTCATATCCATGGAACCTACAAGTCCCATACCAAGTCTGTCCTCCGGTACGAAGGAAAGTCTTACGCCGGCTGCTTTCATGTCATTTACGGACATCTCATTGAGTTTCTTAGCCTCTCCGTCTTCTTTATAGAAAATGACCTCGCCTTCCGTTGTCTCCTGGAGTCCGGCGATGGATTCCAGAAGTTCTTTTTGTCCGCTGCCGGAGATGCCGGCAACTCCGAGAATCTCACCGCTGTTGGCCACGAAGGATACGTGATCCAATGTGGTGGTGCCCTCTACGTTCTTGCAGGTGATTCCCTTTACTTCAAGTTTAGGTTTCGGGTTTACCGGCATTGAACGGTCGATATTGAGGGTGACCTTCTCGCCTACCATCATCTCTGTAAGGGATGCGATGGAGGCGTCCTTTGTGTCAACGGTTCCTATATATTTACCTTTTCGGAGAACCGATACGCGGTCCGAGATCTCAAGAACCTCGTTTAGCTTGTGGGTAATGATGATGATGGACTTGCCATCTTCACGCATGTTCCTTAAGATCTGGAAAAGCTTGTCAATTTCCTGGGGTGTAAGAACGGCGGTGGGCTCATCGAGAATGAGAATGTTAGCACCGCGGTAAAGCACCTTAACGATTTCAACTGTCTGCTTCTGAGAAACCGACATATCGTAAATCTTCTGAGAAGGATTTAAGTCAAAGCCATAACGGTCGACCAGTTCTTTGATCTCTGCCTCGACCTCTTTAATCTTGAGCTTACCCTCACCGGGGAGTCCTAGGATAATATTCTCAGCTGCAGTGAGAATGGGAATCAGTTTAAAATGCTGATGAATCATTCCAATTCCCAAGTCAAAAGAATCCTTAGGTGAATTAATGCTTACCTCATTTCCATTCACAAAAATCTGACCTTCATCCGGGAAATAGATTCCGGAGATCATGTTCATGAGAGTGGTTTTGCCACTTCCGTTTTCACCGAGGACTGACAGGATTTCACCTTTCTTCAAATTAAGGTCTACATGGTCATTTGCTAATACCTTTGCGCCGAACCGCTTTGTTATCTGTTTTAACTCAATAGCATAATTTGAA
>JAQYAH010000066.1 GCA_029227635.1 Clostridiales bacterium | reverse complement strand
TTTTGAGCAACTTGACCTCTTCACGGATTATGCAGCCCTTGAAGTAAAACAAGCGCAGGAGAAAGCCGAGCTTGAGCGTGAAAAAAAGATGAAGCAAGCAATGTTGGCCATCAAGAAGAAGTTCGGAAAGAACGCTATTCTCAAGGGTATGAACTTGGAGGAAGGCGCGACGGCGAAGGATCGCAACGCGCAGATCGGAGGACACAAAGCATGAGAGAAAACTATGAAGATATAATCAATCTTCCTTATCATGTCTCTGCCACCAAACCTCAGATGTCCATGATAGATCGCGCTGCTCAGTTCTCACCCTTCGCAGCTCTCACTGGTTACGATGCTGCTATCAAAGAAACCGGGCGTCTGACGGATGAAAAGATTGAGATGGACGAAGAGGCTTTGAACATCCTAAACATGAAGTTTCAGGTCCTCGTTGACAGTATGGACGATGAGCCGGAAGTCACCTTCACCTATTTCAAACCAGATGGACGGAAAGCCGGTGGAGCATACATTGAAGTGACCGGCAGAGTGAAAAAAGTGGATGACTTTGAGAGGCGGATCGTGATGCAGAATGGGACAAAGATGCCGATGGATGACATTTTGAATATTGAAGGAGACATCTTTGCTTTAAAACTCTTAGAGGAATGAAAAAAGCTCATCGAAGACCAATTTGGTTTCGATGAGCTTTTACTGTTATATGACTTAGGGCTTTACCTGTGTTGAATGTTTGAGCATTGTGTCGATGACATCGTATATTTTTGATCTATCCTCCGCGGAGAGTTTTTCAAGTTTCTCTGCCAAGAGAGAATCCTTCACCAAATATCCGGTGTCAATTACATCTGCCAGTATCATGTCTGCCGACACGCCGAGCGCATTAATGATCACGAGCAATGTTTCGAGAGAAGGAATCTTTTCGCCTCTCTCTATTGCACCAACATAGTTTATGCTAAGATCGGCTTTTTCCGCGAGATCTTCCTGACGCAGCTTCTTCATCAGTCGGTATTTACGAATGTTTTTGCCGATGGTTTCAAGCTTCACTACGACACCTCCTATCAGTGTGTCATACACACTAATAGTATAGGTCATAACCATGAACACATACACAAACCAGACGGCAGATACCAACGCCAATAGAGTGGATTTATTCACAAATAAGTGCTATAATTATATAAAGGGGGTGCAATATGACTTGCTGTTTTTTCGGGCATAAAGATGCCCACTCTGATATATATCCTAAGATCATCGATGCAATTAAGAGTCTGATTACGGAGCACAATGTGTCATATTTCCTTGTCGGCAATCAAGGCGGCTTTGATGGGATGGTCTTAAAAGCACTGAGGCGATTGAAGACAGAATATCCTTATATTAGCTACAATGTTGTTCTGGCCTATATGCCTACAGAAAAACACGAATATGACCCTTATGAATTTGGAGAAACGATGCTCCCTGAAGGTATTGAGGGAGTACATCCAAGATATGCGATATCATGGAGAAACAAGTGGATGGTCATGCAGTCTGACTATATGATTGCCTATGTTACGCATTCTTGGGGAGGTGCAGCAAAATACTATGAGCTTGCGCAGTCGAAAAAGAAGATCATAGTAAATATCGGTGATATGTAAAAGGACATCGTATGTGCTCCATTCTGAGCAGCTATACGATGTCCTTTACTTTTGATAAAAGTATTTTTTATAGGGACAAGAAGGAATATCTCGCTTTTACAATTACGATAATAGTAGGTCTTTCAAATAGAGCAAGTAATCTCAATAAACCAATCAAGAAATTCAACGAAAATACGAAAAATAAGAAAATTATTTAGTTATCGCTCTGTTTTATATTGAAAATTGCTATATTTTGTGGTATAATATAAGGGCGATTATTACAACCAAAGCGGGTTTTATATGAAAGGACGGGTTAATTCATGGCTGTTAGTTACAAGAAGCTCTGGAAAATGCTGATTGATAGAGACATGAAGAAAAAAGATTTGGCTGAGATGGCAAATCTCAGCACTTATACGATCAATAAACTCAACCGTGGAGATAATGTAAATACAGATACTCTTGCGAAGATCTGCAGAGCGCTGAATTGTACGTTCGATGAGATCATGGAAGTGCTGCCCGATACAAGCACTCGAGATTGAGGAGGAAAATATGGACAGCACTTATCCATACATTGCTTCTCTTACCAGAGAACCTTTTCTGTTCTTTGAGATGAGAACAACTGCAAGGCTTATGGTCGAAGGTCTTGCTGACAATGAGATAATCGATCAGATATGCAGTGAAAACCTGTTTCAGTACCCTACCGAGAAGTCCATCAAGAAGATGGCTGGTGCTTGCGTGAAGAGATTGAAGAACATGGGGGACGATACTCTCATTTCTGCGATTGCATCACAGCCTAATGATATTGCAAAACAGATTTGCCTGTATGCGCTTATGAAGCAAAGCCGACTTGTGTGGGAGTTTATGCTTACTGTCGTGGGCGAAAAGTACCGTTTAAGGGACACTTCTTTCGGTAAGATAGATTTGAATACCTTTTTTATGAGGCTGCAGGAGCAGGATGATGCTGTTGCTACTTGGAGCGATACCACTATTACAAAGCTCAAACAGATTATTGCGAGAATTCTGGTTGAGACAGAATACCTTGATGATATCCGTTCAGATCATCTCAATCCGGTGTGGCTGAATCCCATTCTGGAGAATGCCATCAAGAGTAATAACGATGACATCATTCTTCCGGCATTCAACTATTTTTCTTAAAGGAGGCGCAACATGGCTGATATTAAAGAGCGCTTGGACAACTTGCGCATCCATATTCAAGAACCGGAGTTCATTGAGGGCAAGGGACTCAGCAACGAGGTAAACATCCGCATTTTTTGCTACGATGCAACTGATGAAATGACCGTACGTCAATTCATCGACCAGATCACAACCGATCAGACAATTGCTTGCCACCTCATCGAGTGTAATTTATATGAAACTTTCCTCTCTTTGTGTGATGACATCGATATTACGGATGCCATCCCCGAAATGGAAGAATCCGATGGCAAGGAGTTTTTGCTTGAACAGCTCCACTCCGCTATCGGTGAGGGCGAGTTCATTGAGAAGATTCAGTACGAACCGCATAGACCGGGTGATGTGCTTATGCTTACCGGCGTAGGCGATGTTTTCCCATTCATGAGAGTTCATTCGCTACTTGAGGCGTTGCAGCCCCATTTCAGCGATATACCTATTCTTGTAATGTATCCGGGAACCTTTGACGGAAGTTATGTCAGACTGTTTGACAAGCTGACCCCGAATCCCTATTACAGAGCATTCAACGAAATATAAGGAGGCTGACCATGAGAATACAAAATATGTTCCACGATGACATTAACCGTCAGATTAACGGCGTTATCAAAGTTGATCAGGATGCAAATGATGTTATTGAGCAGGAAGTAAAAGAATATGTCATTACCAAGGAACTGAGAAAGCACTTCTCGGCCTTCTTCAACTACTACAGCGATTCTTTCACTGTCCCCACCGCAGATATTGGTGTCTGGATTTCCGGTTTTTTTGGAAGTGGTAAATCTCACTTTCTGAAAATGCTCTCTTATATTCTGGAAAACAAATCGGTAGCCGATACGACTACCGTTGAGATGTTCCGTCAGAAGTTCGAGGATGATCCTGCTACTTTTATGCAGATCGACCGCGCAACCAAAGGTGAAACAGAAACCATTCTTTTCAATATTGATATTGAGAGTTCTATCAATAAGGACAAGACCGCAGTAATGCGTGTCTTTGCCAAGATGTTCTATAACCATCTTGGCTTCTATGGCGAAAACCTCAAGGTTGCAATGCTCGAATACTATATCGAACAAAGCGGAAAGACTGAAGAATTCCGCAGAGTGTTTGAGCAGAAGAAGGGCAAGTCGTGGGTTGAAATGCGCCGTGCATTTGCGTTCAACGGCAAGTTCATCATTCCCACGCTGATGGAAGTCCTTGATATGAGTGAGGATGACGCTAAAAAGTGGTTTAATGATAAGACCGCTACCGAGCTGTCTATTGCACAGCTTGTACGCGATATTAAAGAGTATGTTGACCAGAAGCCTAAAAACTTCCGTCTTCTGTTTATGATCGACGAGGTAGGTCAGTATGTCGGAACAGATACCGATATGCTGCTGAATCTGCAGTCCCTGACCGAAAAACTCGGAAGTGAGTGTGAAGGCAAGGTTTGGGTAGTCTGCACCGGACAGGAAGCAATCGACGAAATCATCAAGGTTCGCGCCGATGAGTTTTCCCGAATTCAGGCTCGTTTCAAGACCAGACTTTCTCTGTCGTCTTCTTCTGTCGATGAGGTTATCCAGAAGCGTATTCTGAAGAAAAACACAGAAGCCGAAGCTACTTTGACTGAGATTTATAATCAGAACGATTCCGTGATGCGCAACCTGTTTACCTTTAACGGTGCACAGCTTGACATCAAGGGCTACGGAACTTCTTTCGACTTTACAACGAATTTCCCGTTCGTTCCTTATCAGTTCATCATCATGCAGAAAGTTTTTGCTGAGATACGCAAGCACGGTAACTCCGGTAAGCATCTGTCCGGTGGAGAGCGTTCCATGCTGTCCGGATTCCAAGAAGCCGCACAGAGAGTTCAGGACAAGGACGAATATGCTATCGTTCCTTTCTTCCGCTTCTATGATACGGTTCACGGCTTCCTTGATGGTGCTATTCGCCGTGTTATCGAACGCTGCGCCCGTGCTGCAGAAGCTGGCGATGCCGGTATTGAGCCTTATGACGTTGATGTTCTGAAGCTCTTGTACCTGATCCGCTATATCGACAATGATGTTCCCGCAAACTTGGACAACATTGTTATCCTTATGGCTGATGACATCCGCGTTGACAAGATTACACTCCGAGAAACTGTCCGTGAGTCTCTGAACCGTCTGCACGGTCAGAACTATATCGGCAGAACCGGAGATACATACAACTTCCTGACCGATGAGGAACAGGATATTCAGAGAGCAATCAAGAACGAAACCTCTGTCGATACTGCTGCTATCGTTGAACGCATCGCGCAGATGATCTTCGCAGACATCTATACCACAAAGAAGTATCGCTACGGCAAATATGACTTTGCATTTGACCAGATGGTTGATGGTGTCACTGTTGGTGCCATGACCGGTGGTATGCGTTTGAAATTCCTGACTGTAGCAACCGATGGCACCGAAAAGTCCACCTTCCGTCTGATGACAGAATCTCATGGACAGGCTATCGCCGTTCTTGCAGATACGGATTACTACAATGCTCTGGAACAGGCAATGAAAATCCGCAAATACGTCAAGCAGCGTAATGTGGCTCAGCTTCCGAAGTCTGTACAGGATATTATCCGCGATCAGCAGGATGAAGCTACCCGTCTGGAGACTTCTGCAAACGAGGAACTGAGAAAGGCAATCATCAATGCTGAGTTCTACGTTGCCGGTGAGCACATCGAAATTAAAGCCGGTGATGCAAAGGCAAAGATCGATCAGGCACTTGAATACCTTGTTTCTCATGTCTACAGCGAGCTTGATCTGATTACTCACAATGCTGAAACCGACGCGGATATTATCAATATTCTTCTCGGCACCGAGCAGTCTCTCCCCGGTCTTGAACCGAACCGCGATGCTGCTGCAAAGATGGAAGAATATCTGGAAGTTCAGTTCAGAAAGAATCTGCCTACCTCTATGGCAGATGTTCAAAGCCGTTATCAGGCAATCCCTTACGGTTGGCGTGAGATCGACATTGCTGCTGTCGCCGCAAGACTGATCTTGGAGCAGAAAGTCACTATCAAGTATGCCGGTAACACCATCCAGCCCAACAACCCAAAGCTCCCCGATATGCTCCGCAAAAAGAGTGAGATCGGCAGAACAAGTATTTCCAAGCGTCAGGTTGTTTCCATTGCGAAGATGAAGGAAGTCAAAGAATTCCTTCGTGAATACTTCGATGTTATGGATGTACCCGATGATGAAGACGGTCTGATTGCATTTATCATTGACCGTTTCACCCGTCAGAAAGCCCATTATGAGGAGCTGAACGCCAGATATGACGGTGGCAAGAAGTATCCCGACCGTCCTCTGGTTCAGAAAGCCATCACCCTGATGGATGATGTTCTCTCTCAGCAGAAAGACAATATCGCTCTGATCGAACGTGTTATCAAGAAGCAGGATGATCTCTTCGATAACAAGGAGCAGATGCAGCGTGTTGAGGGCTTCTTCAAGAATCAGGTAACTGTTTTTGATGCAGCTGTGAAACTTGAACGTGATCTCAGTCATGAACTGGATTACCTGTCTCATGAACCTGAAGCCAATACTGCTTTGAACCAGATTCGTCTTATCTGTGTCCTGGGCACAGGTGGTAAGTTTGATTATAAGCGTATCCCCGAACTGAACGGGCTGATGGATAAGGTTCACGGGGGTCATGACAAGCTGCTGGCAGCTAAGAGAGAGGAACTTCTGGAAATCGTCCGTCAGTGCATGGAAGCAATTCACACCTCCGGAATGGGCGGTGAGTTCAAGAACATCATCAGTGTGGCAGACAACTTCTACGATCAGAAGAAACAGCAGATTGCTGATCTCTGCTCCCTTGCTCTGCTTGATGGTCTTCTGCCTCCGATGCTCCAGTATAAGGACGATACGGTGGATAAACTGGAAATGGCGAAGCGTCCTCCTGTGATTCCTCCAAAGCCTCCTGTTGACAACAAACCGGGTGGAACCATTACTCCTCCCGCTCCCAAGAAGGTCTATAAGTCCCTTAACCGTTCCATTGTCTTCCCGGCAAAGCGTCTGGAAAGCGAAGCTGAAATTGACGATTACGTTGAGAAGATGCGTGAGAGCCTGAAGCAGCTCCTGAAGAACTGCGATGGTATCCACCTGAAATAATCCAGGAGGTATCTATGGCTGACCTGTTATCCCTTTTCACATGGTTGGCGGATAAGATTTTCGGAAGTTGTGGCAACAAAACAAAGTTATGCTTGCGACTTGTCAGCACAGCTGAAACAGAGCTTATCGAAAAAGCTTATCGGACAAAAACCAGCCTTTCCGATTACAGTATTGAAATCTATAACATGGGGCAGAAGCCCTATGTTATAGACCACTTCTCGTTGAGTCACAAAAAAGGATTGCGGATCGATTGCTTTCCTGATACCGAGAAAAATACAATTCGCCCCTATGAGAAGATGGTCTATATCCTCATGGAACAGGAAGCCAATGCACTGGAATATCATTGCAAGAAAACGCAATTAAAGAACTGCAAGGCTCATATCTATGACATCACAGGTAAGTGTCACACCGTAAAACTTGATGTGTCCTCTATAACCTTTGTAATGTCGTTGCGTGATATTGATGCAGTAATATAAACTGCTTCAGAAAGGATGCCTTTTATGGACAAAAATGCGATAAAAAAATACGCAGTCTGGGCGAGAACGGAACTGATTGACCGTGTGTCCCAGAAAGCGCTTCAATATGGAATAACGGAAAAGCATAGCGAACCGGCATCTGCCACCGCTATCAACGGTGTTGTGCTCTCCAAAGAAGAAATGACACAGCGTAAGGCTCTGCTTGAACGTATTGCAAAGAATGGCTACAAGCAGGTCATGGAAGAAGTTGCATATACTTGGTTCAACCGTTTCTCTGCGCTCCGCTTTATGGAAGTCAATGGCTATCTTCCTTCCCGTGTGCGCGTGTTCACGGATGAAAACAACCAGTTCAAGCCGCAGATCATTACCGAGGCCATCAATCTTGAACTTGATGGTTTGAACATGGAAAAGGTCTATGCTCTGAAAGACGCTAACGATGACGAGGGACTTTTCAAGTACCTCATCATCGTCCAGTGTAATGCTCTCAGCCCGATCATGCCGGGTATGTTCCAGCGCATTGATGACTTCACTGAGCTTCTGTTCCCGGACAATTTGCTCCGCGACGGAAGTGCTGTTCAGCGTATGATCGAATGGATTCCCGAAGAGGACTGGAAGGATGCTGTTCAGATCATTGGCTGGCTGTACCAGTTCTATAACATCGAACCCAAGGCAGAGGTCTTTGCAAAGAACGGCAAGATTTCCAAGGAGGAGATTCCTGCTGCTACTCAGCTCTTTACCCCTGACTGGATCGTTCGTTACATGGTCGAGAACTCTCTCGGTCGCCTGTGGGTAGAAGGTCATCCCAACGATGATCTGAAATCAGAGTGGAAGTATTATCTGGGTGAAGCCGAACAGGAACCTGATGTACAGGCGCAGTTGGCAAAGATCCGCAAGGAATATGCCGGTATTACGCCTGAAACCATCAAGTGTATTGACCCCTGCTCCGGTAGTGGTCACATCCTTGCTTATATGTTCGATGTGCTGATGCAGATTTACGAGGCATACGGTTATACCGCCCGTGAAGCAGTTCAGAGCATCGTCGAAAACAACATCTACGGTCTGGACATCGACGAACGTGCAGCACAGCTGGCGTATTTCTCCGTGATGATGAAGGCTCGCCAGTATGACCGTCGTTTCCTGACCCGTAAGGATGAAGACGGCAATCCTGACGTTCCGCAACCCCATGTTTATGAGATTCAGGAAAGCAACGGTCTGGACAGAACTGCTATAGAATACTTCGTAGGCGATGACAAAGAGCTTAAGAAAGCCATGGATACCCTCGTCTCCGAGATGCACGATGCCAAGGAGTACGGTTCTATTCTGAACATTACTCAGGTGGACTTTGCTGCTTTGTACAGAAGATTCGATGAGGTTCTTTCCGACATTAGTATCTTCAACATTACAATCGAACGAGATCTTCTGCCAATCATAAAGATAGCAGAAGTTCTGTCACATAAATACGATGTTGTGGTGACAAATCCACCATATATGTCCGTTTCTGCAACCGGAGTTAAATTAGCTGAGTACATAAAGAAAAACTTCCCTGATAGCAAAACTGATTTGTATTCAGTATTTATAGATAGATGTAAGACTTTTACAAAAAGGAATCGTTTCCAAGCTATGATAACAATGCACTCTTGGATGTTCCTTGGTAGTTTCGAACGTCTGCGAGAAAAATATATCTTCACCGATACCGTAAACATGGCTCATCTTGGAGCACGCGCCTTTGAAGAAATCGGTGGTGAAGTAGTGCAAACCACAAGTTTTGTTTTAAGAAACTCATATACGAAAAACTATATCACATCATATTGCCGCTTGGTAAATGGAGATTCTCAGGATGCGAAGGAAAAACTCTATCTTGACCATTCTGCAATCTTTTTCAAGAAGCAAAGTGCGTTTCAAGTAATTCCAGGAATACCCATCGCATATTGGCTTTCAGATGCAATGCTGAAGGTTTTTGAATACCCCAAACTGTCTGTTGTTGGCGAAACGCGAGAGGGTGTTACGACCGCAAACAATGATCTCTTCTTGAAATTATGGTTTGAAGTTGATCGAAACGACATTTGCATGGATTGTTCATCACATGAAATGTCTGAAAACTTAACCACCAAGTGGTATCCGCACCATAAGGGCGGTGAGTATCGGAAGTGGTACGGAAACTGTGAATATGTAGTATTTTGGCACAATGGTGCAAATGCGATCAGAAATTATAAAGACGAGGCAACAGGCCGAATCAGATCACACAACTACAATTTGGAATACAATTTCAAGGAATATGCGACATGGTCACGAATCTCTTCTGAAAATGTAGGTTTACGTTATTCACCTCCAGGTTTTGTTTTTGATTCAGCAAGTGCAGGATTGTTTTTACCCAAGAACATCTTGAAATACGGCATGGGATTTATTTGCTCAAAAATAGCCAAACCGTTGTTGCTGGTTCTTAACCCTACGATAAAGATCCAACCTGGTGATGTGGCCGACTTGCCACTACTGGTCGATAAAAAGCAAATCGACACCGTTGATGCGCTTGTTACAGACAATATTGCTTTGTCGAAAGATGAATGGGATTCTTTTGAAACATCATGGGATTTTATTGAACACCCCCTCATTAGAATCAGCCACGACTTATGGGATGCAACCGCTGTAGGTGCATCTATGCACTACTATTACGGAAGCCACCCCAAGGTAAGCTGTCCTCTGGAGCTTTGCTATATGCTCTGGCAGGGCGAATGTAATGAAAGATTCAAGAACCTCAAAGCCAACGAAGAAGAGTTGAACCGCATTTTCATCGACATCTACGGCCTGCAGGACGAGCTGACTCCAGAAGTAAATGACGATGATGTAACTGTTCGTAAAGCTGACTTGAAGCGTGACATTAAGAGCTTGATCTCCTATGCTGTTGGCTGTATGTTTGGTCGTTACTCCCTTGATGTGCCAGGTCTTGCTTATGCAGGCGGCGAATGGGACGATTCAAAGTACACTTCTTTTAAGGCAGACAAAGATAGTATCATTCCGATCTGTGATGATGAATATTTCACAGATGACATCGTTGGTCGTTTCATTCGCTTCATCGAAGTCGTTTATGGCAAAGGTAGCCTGAACGATAATCTGAAGTTTATCGCAGATGCTCTCGGCGGCAGCGGTCAGCCGAAGGATGTTATCCGCAAGTATTTCATGGACGAGTTCTATGCAGATCATCTGAAGACCTACCAGAAGCGTCCGATCTACTGGCTGTTTGATTCCGGTAAGAAGGGCGGCTTCCGCGCACTGGTCTATATGCACCGCTATCAGCCTGATACTATTGCCCGTATGAGAACCGACTATGTTCACGAGCAGCAGAGCCGTTATCGTACCGCTATTGCTGATTTGGAACAGCGTATTTCTTCCGCCTCCACCAGTGAACGTGTAAAGCTGAGCAAGCGATTGAAGACTCTGCAGGAACAGGCAACCGAAATTCAGAGCTACGAAGAAAAGATTCACCATCTGGCTGACCAGTATATCTCTATCGATCTGGATGACGGTGTGAAGGTTAATTACGAGAAATTCCAGGATGTTCTGGCGAAGATCAAATAAGGGGAGGAATTCCTATGAGTGACGAAATCCACATGACCATTTCAATTCCAACTGACGATGAGGGCTATATCCTTTTGAAATGTGAGCATTGTGGCACATTCTTCAAGGGAACTCCTTCTGATATACAGGATGATGGCGTATTACAGTTATTCTGTCCCAGCTGTGGTTTAGTCAGTGACAGCTACATCACCGATGATGTACTAGAACTTGCTATGAGAATGACGGAAAACTATGTCAACGATATGATCTATGATACATTCAAGGACATGGAACGTCGTACTCGGAACAGCATGATTAAAGTCAAAGCCGGGAAACGTCCTCCACACAAAAGCGAAGACCCCATCCGTTCCGGCATCGAGGCTATGGAGATATGCACATTTCCGTGTTGTGCTCGAACTGCCAAGATCAAACCATTACTAAAAATGACGGGAGCCTACTGCCCGTTTTGCGGGGTGAAAAATTATGAGATTGAATAGGAATGAACTGAGAAAGATCCAGTACGATTTTAACAGCTATTCCAACCGTTTGCTTCAAGCTGATTTCAACGACCATACGGATGTCCTGGGAAAATTCCTTGCTTTCATAGAAAGCACCCCAATAATTCTCGACTACATCACCGACTGTGGCGAATGTGATTGGGATATGGACGCAGAGGTAACTGAAGTTAGATCATCCTACGGTCGAAAAATCTTTTCAACCGGTGAAACTGAGGAAGAAGAAGTTCGCAATGTGTTTGCCGTGTTGAAGTATATTGTAGATCATAATTTGGTTGTTTGTCGTGGAGTGGGCATGGGCTACTCCTCTTCCAACAATTTTCAGGATATGGTCAAAGGATTTAACGAGCGTTTCGTTATGGTGTTAATTCGTCATGTAGAACGCTATCTTACGAAGATTGGTATTGATATGGGATTGGATGACAAAGTTGTCTACAATGTCTCTGTCCAGCATGGACAAGCAATTATTGCGACTGATAACGCAACCGTTACTGCAACAAATCAGATTGGGGTCGATTCAAGCGAACTCCAGCGTTTGATTGCAGATATTAAAGCGGTAGTACCTATGCTTGCTCCGGAAGAGCAAGAAACGGTTACGGAATGTTTAGAGGTCATCGAAACCGAGACTTCTGCCGAAAAGCCCAAAAAAGGAATGCTAAAGACTGCTCTTACAACCTTGAAAACAGTAAAAGGTATTACTGAGTTTGGCGCAGCTGTGGCTGCATTGGCAGAATTTATAGGTACGATTATTTAAGGAGGTGGCGAAATGCCCGCAATGGATTTGCAAAAAATCGAACAAGACCTAAACCGGCGATTTGCTGCCCCTCTCCCGGAGTTTTATAAGCGCCGTATCATCTTTTGGTACGACGAGGATCGGGAGTTCGAGGACAAAATCGAGGAGCTGGCGTTGGATAACGCCAGTATCCTCGTGCTGACCGGAAATAACACTTTTGCTGCCAAGAAGCTCCTTGCCGTTGATGACACCAACACCAACTATCTGGTGTACAGTCCTCTCCGCTATGAAAAACCGGAGGATAACTGGCTTATCAACATTGAACTGTACAGTGAAGAGTTCCGCGCCGATCTGAACTCCATCTGGATGGATGAAATGGGCCTGCCGAATAATCCTACTGTCCGCAGAATGGTTAAGGGCTATAGAAAGTTCTTCAACAGCATCGAACGCCGTAAGAGTGTTTCCGAGATGGCGAAAAGCATCGCTACCGCTTCTCAGCTCCACATGGCAGTTATGGCTTCAATCTGCGGCATCAAGGAAGCGCAGCCGTCCGGTATTATCCGTGCTGTCCTCTCGCAGTCTCTGGACTTGGACAGCAATACGATCTATCAGGATTTCGTAAAGTATGGAGCACATACTCCGTTTTGGGTGATGGTTGCCCAGGCTACCGGTTATTCTGAAGGTGATGATGTTGATCTCGGCAGATTGGCTACTCACATCCTTCTGACTGCAACTACCAGAACCATGCGTTCTGAGCATCTGATTGGTCTGGATAGCTTTATCTCCACTCCGCATCAGTCCTACTGCTACGACATGATCTCCGACTGGCTCCAGTCTGACGATAACGGAACACTCTACCATATCGCACGGTTCGTTGAGGACGAGGCAAGGCTCTGTACCAGACTCATGAATCTGTCTGTGGAAGATCTGGTTGATACCGAGTGCTTCCCGTGCGTGAATGAGTGCATCCTGAAAATGCTGATGAAGGAGATCGGTGATTACATAATCAACGTAGATACCATCAGCAACGTTGTCGAAAAACGCCGTACTATGGTGTGGTATGATGCCGTTTCCTGCTATTATGAGGGACTTCTGCAGGTTGCCAATATGCAGGCGTTCTTCCATGACCATGCCTCCGGTTTCCATCTTGCACAGGCTCGTCAGGTCTGGAACGCATATACAACCGACTACTACAAGATGGATACCTATTATCGTCAGTTCCATCTCTGTTTTGATCGCAGCCTGACCGTCTCCAATGAAGTTCTGGACGATCTGTTCAAGCATGTTGTTGAGAAGGTTGAGGGTCTGTACAACGGTTGGTTCCTGAGTCAGCTTGGCAGAAACTGGTCCGATGTATGTGCTGATGAACTGGCACAGTATGGTCGTGTTATGGAAGTCAGTCAACAGGAGCACTTCTATCGCAGTAAGGTTGCAACCGGTGATAACCGAGTGTACGTTATCATTTCTGATGCTCTACGCTATGAAGTGGCGGCATCCCTGACCGAGCAGCTCAGACGCGAGACACAGAGCAAGGTTGAGCTTGATAGCGTTCAGGGTGTTTTCCCGACCATCACCAAGTTTGGCATGGCTGCACTTCTCCCGCATCAGCAGCTGAATGTGGTACAGAAGCCCAATGGTGGTGTATCCGTTCTTGCAGACGGTGCATCCACCGAAATGCCGAACCGTGACAAGGTACTGAAAAGTGCTCACTCTGCAAGCGTTGCTCTGCAATATAAGAACATCATCAAGATGAAACGTGCTGACAGACAGGCTCTTGTCAAGGGCATGGATATTGTTTACATCTATCACGATAAGATCGATGAAGCAAGCCATACCGCAGACAATCTTGTTTTCCCGGCCTGCGACGATGCGATTGCTGAAATCAAAAACATTGTCCGTATCATCTGCAATGAGTTCGGCGGTACTCGTATCTATATCACATCCGATCATGGTTTCCTTTACACCTATAGTCCTCTCAACGAAGACGATAAGGTGGATAAGACCAGTTTCAACCAGCAGGATGTGGAATATGGTCGCCGGTATGCAATCATGCAGAAAGGCGCTCAGCCCGACTATCTGCTGCCGGTTAAGTTCGTGGATGACCAAGCCGATCTCGATGCTTTTGCCCCGAGAGAGAATGTCCGCATCAAAATGAGTGGCGGCGGTCTCAATTTTGTGCATGGCGGTATCAGCCTGCAGGAAATGGTTGTTCCTGTAATTGACTATCAGTTCCTGCGTAATGCAAGCAAAACCTATCAGAGAAACCGCGAGAGATACGACACTAAGCCGGTTACAGTTAATCTTCTGTCTGCTACACGCAAGATCAGCAACATGATCTTCTCACTGAATTTCTTCCAGAAGGAAGCTGTTGGCGATAACCGTTCTGCCTGCAACTACCTCCTGTACTTCACAGATGCCAGCGGCAAGCAGATCAGTGACACCGCGCGTATCATTGCAGATAAAACAAGCGATAACGGACAGGATCGTACCTTCCGTTGCAGTTTCAACCTGAAGAGTTTGAAATACAGCAATCAGGACAGCTACTATCTGGTCATTGCAGATGAATCCGGTCTACAAGCACCGCAGCGTGAAGAGTTCCAGATAGATATTGCCTTTGCACTGGATGAGTTCAATTTCTTTGGTTAATCCGTGCTGATTGGAGGTATAGTCAATGGAACAGGCAATTAACGATAATTCCCGCGAAATCATAAAAGAAAAACTTCGCCAGACTTTCGACGGAAGAATTGTCCGTAAGGATCTGACGAAGAAGATCAAAGAAGGAGCAAATGTCCCTGTATACGTTCTGGAATTTCTTTTAGGACAGTATTGCTGCTCCGACGATGATGAAGTCATCGAAAAAGGCGTTCAGACTGTAAAGCGCATCTTGGCGGACAACTTTGTTCGCCCGGATGAGGCTCAGAAGATTCTTGCCAAGCTCCGCAGCAACGGTAGTCACACAGTTATTGATATGATAACCGTTAAACTGGATATAAAGAAGAACCGCTTCTTCGCTGAGTTCTCGAACCTCGGTCTTGGTGATGTTCCCATCGAGGACGTATATCCGGAACAGTATGACAGACTTCTGTGCGGAGGTATCTGGTGTATCGTTCAGTTGGAGTACGAATACAACGAGGAAGATAAGAAGAACGGTTATCCTATCCAGATTCGCAAGCTCACTCCTATTCAGATGCCCCACATCGACATCGACGAGCTGAAAAACGGACGTCAGGCATTTACTAAGGATGAATGGATTGACATTCTTCTGCGTTCCATCGGTATGGAACCGGATGAGTTATCCTA
>JAQYAH010000065.1 GCA_029227635.1 Clostridiales bacterium | reverse complement strand
CAAATAATATAATATTTATAAATATATTTTCTTTAAAATTTTTCATAATAGTATTATACTTGTTCTGTTGATTACAAACAATGAGTTATATATGTAATAAGCTATATGCTTTGGAGGTATAATCATGGAAAAGAAGAATATTGATTGGGGTAACCTGGGTTTCAACTACATGGTTACCGACTACCGTTATGTAAGTAATTTCAAGGACGGTAAGTGGGACAACGGTCAGCTCACCAAGGATGACAAAGTGGTTCTCAGCGAAGATGCCGGCGTTCTTCACTACTGCCAGGCCTGCTTCGAAGGTCTCAAGGCTTATACCACCGAGAACGGTGATATCGTTTGTTTCCGTCCGGACATGAACGCAAAGAGAATGTCCGACTCAGCAAAGCGCCTTGTGATGCCTCCTTTCCCCGAAGAGCGTTTCATTGAAGCAGTTAAAGAGGTTGTAAAGGCTAACGCAGCCTGGGTACCTCCTTTTGGCTCAGGTGCTTCTCTCTATGTAAGACCTGTAATGTTCGGCTCAAGCCCTGTTATCGGTGTTGCTCCCGCAGAAGAGTACCAGTTCCGTATTTTTGTTACTCCCGTAGGTCCTTACTTCAAGGGCGGCGCTAAGCCTATCTTTGTAAGAATCAGTGATTTCGACCGTGCTGCTCCCAGAGGAACCGGCGATATCAAGGCTGGCCTCAACTATGCCATGAGCCTTTACAATATCGTTGATGCTCACGAGAAGGGTTATGCGGAGAACATCTACGTTGATCCTGCTACCAGAACCAAGATCGAGGAGACCGGCGGCGCCAACATCATCTTCATTGACAAGGAAGGCAACCTCGTTGTTCCCAAATCTGGCAGCATCCTTCCTTCTATCACCCGCCGTTCCATCGTTGCAGTTGCCAAAGATATCCTGGGCATGAACGTTATCGAGCGCGAAGTATTCGTATCCGAGCTTGGTGATTTTGTTGAATGCGGTCTTTGCGGTACTGCTGCAGTAATCTCACCTATCGGCAAGATCGACAACCACGGCGAGATCATTGAGTACGGCAGCATGGACAAGATGAGTCCTACTCTCCAGAAGATTTACGATACTCTCACCGGTATCCAGGCCGGCAAGATCGAAGGTCCTGAGGGCTGGGTTGTTAAAATCTGCTAATAAATTGATCGTTATGAGAGGACAGGCTGATGCCTGTCCTCTTTTGTTGAACATTTGTAACAAAAATCGCAAAGGTATGACCTTTTTCTTCGGTTTAGTTGCCAAATGTCAGATTATTCAGTAAAATGAAATTGTTCATATCTGAATACATAATCACAGTATCTGTGAGGACTCCGTCAGTTATGTATAACGCAAATACGAAGGAGGTTCTATACAAATGGGCTATTCATTAAACAACATGGCTGCCAAGATCGTAGAAGAACAGATCATCCCCAATGCCGAAGCGTTAAACTGTGAAGTTTTAAAGCTCAGCAACGGTGCAACGGTAATTGACATGGGTATCAATGTCAAGGGTGGATGGAAAGCAGCCAAGCTTTTTACCGACTCATGCTGCGGCGGTATGGGTGAACTTGTCTACCAGTCTATGTATGTTGGCAAGCACCTTGTTCCCACCACCGTCATCCAGGTAGACAAACCGGATGTGACGCAGCTGGGATCCCACATTGCCGGACTCTATGTTCCCTACAGAGGCAAGAATCAGCCGATCTCCGGCCCTCTCCGCTCCATTGTTTCCACCGATCACTGGAGTGACAGAGTAGCCTACAGAGATACTGAGGCTAAAAAAGCAGTGGGTCATGCTCAGATCACCACCCTTCCCGATGAGGAACTGACTGAGCTTATCTGTGATCGTATTCACATGAGTCCCAAAGATCTTTATCTCATGGCCGCTCCCACAAGCTGTGTAGTAGGCGCAGTTCAGATCGTTGCAAGAAACCTGGAGCAGGCTTTTGCCACCACCGGCGATCACCTGGATTTCCCGGTGAACAGCGTAGTTCAGGCAATCGGCTACTCTCCGGTGATCTCAATCGAGGACGATGAGATCATTGCCATGGGAAGAGTCAACGATGGTCTTATCTACGGCCAGGAAAGTGTTTTTTACATGGACTGCGAAGATGATGACATTCTTCGTTTCGTAGACAGTCTTCCTATGTGTAAGAACGAAACCGTTTGGGGTATTCCTTTTGAGGATATGTTCCGAGAGGCGGGAAGCGACTGGGCCAAGGTTCCCAGAGATTACGATGCCCCCTGCAAAGTGAATTTTGTGAACATCCGCACTAACCACTTTTTCCCCATCGGTGCCCTTCACTACGGAGTTCTCGAGCGCGATTTCATGGGATACTAATTTGAAAGGACAGATAAGATATGAATTATTCAAAATATGCTTCAGACAGATTTACAGATATTCTAAACGCATCACCCGCCAACTGCACTGATATCAAAGAAGGGGCTTCAAACACCGTGATCGACATGGGCAAAAATGCTCAGGGCGGCTGGACCAGTGTCAAATTAATGCTTGACGCTCTCATTGGAGGCCGTGGCATTATCAATGTCTCCAGAGACCTAAGAGGTATTCATCAGTTTCCGGCGGTTGAGGCTTTTTATGACGATCCCGTAGGTGCCTATGAGGAAGCCTTCAAGGGTGCTTCCGAGGTTTACGGAATCAAGGGAGATGACGGATATGCTTTCGGAGTGGCAAGCTGTCCCTGTACTGCCTCTGAGACCAAAGGCAACGTCGCCCTCATCGGCAAAACCAGCCTTGCGGCAGCGGCTTTTGACACGACCTTCGCTCTTGCAGATGCAGTAAAACTTCTCCTGGACAACGGAGTTGCAGCTGAGAACATTATGTGGGCCTGGTCCTTCTCTCCTATCGCCGACCTTGCCAACGATACGGATGCTTTTGAAGCCAACAAAGCAAAAGCCAGAGAGCGCAGAGTCGTTAGCATCTGGCTCAGAGAAGAAGACGAGAAACTCGCTGACATCGTAGGCAAATACGAGACCGGAACTTTACGACTTCACAACCTTGTTACCGCAAGAACGATCATGGTAGAAGGTCCTGCAGTAAGAATCAACTGCTAATCATTATCCAGCTAAAAGACAAAGGCGTATGAGATGCTTTCTCATGCGCCTTTGATTTTGTCTTAATAAATTGGATGATTAGTCTTCCATAGCTTTTCTGATCGCAGCTTTGATCTTATCCTTGTTAGGCATCACAAAATCTTCCATCACGGGAGCGTAAGCAGTGGGAACATCCTCTGAAGTCACACGTCTTACAGGACTCTTTAAGTACTCAAAGAGCTCCTCTCCAACCATTGCGGAGATCTCAGCAGCAGCACCCATGAACTTGGGTCCTTCCTGAGCGATAACAAGGCGGCCGGTCTTGGCAACGGAATTGATGATAGTCTCTTTCTCAAGAGGGAAAAGTGTCAGAGGATCAATGACCTCAACACTGATGCCTTCTGCTGCAAGCTCTTCTGCTGCCTGGAGTGCCATACCTGTCATCATCATGGTGGCAACTACTGTAACATCAGTTCCTTCTCTCTTAACCTTGGACTGATAAAGAGGCACTTCATAGTATTCTTCGGGAACCTCTCCCTTAACATTGTAAAGTCCCTTGTGCTCTAAGAAGAGAACCGGGTTGTCATCTCTGATCGCTGCGTTGAGCATTCCTTTTGCCTCGTAGGGGGTTGAAGGAGCAACGATAACAAGTCCGGGAACGTTCATGAACCAGGGCTCTACGCACTGCGAGTGATGGTATGCACAGCGGATACCGCCTCCGGTGGAAGCTCTGATTACTACAGGAACAGTTGCTTCACCGTTGTACATAAAGTGAGCTTTGGCAAGGTTGTTGACGATCTGGTCATAACATACACCGCAGAAGTCTGCGAACATGATCTCTGCTACCGGGCGAAGTCCGCAAACTGCGGAGCTGGTGCAAAGACCGATGATTGCCTGCTCGGAAAGAGGAGTATCCTTGGTTCTCTCCGGCCACTTATGCCAAAGTCCCTGTGTGATACCAAAGTCGCCGCCCATCTTGGCAACGTCTTCACCGATAACGATAACGTTCTCATCCATCTCCATGGATTCCATTAATGCCTCATTCAGAGCCTTGCTGAATGAAATCTTCTTACCTCTAGACATTGTGCACCTCCACCTCTCTGTTACAATATACATGCTTCATAGCATCTTCCGCTTTAGGAAGAGGGCTCTTTCTTGCGTAATCGATAAGCTCGGCGATCTCTGCCTTTACTTTATCTTCCATGGCTGTGATCTCTTCCTCGGTCACACCCTGTTCAATAAGCTGGCCTTTGAGTTTCTTGATGGGGCAGCGTCCCTTCCAGTACTCAACTTCCTCATCGGGACGATATGCAGCGGGATCACCTGCAAAATGTCCCTGCCAGCGATATGTCATAAGCTCGAGAACTGTAGGACCTTCGCCCTTTCTCGCTCTCTCCACGGCGCGGGTCATTGCGTCATATACTGCAATAACATCGTTTCCGTCAACAACTTCGTTAGGAACACCATAGCCGTCTGCCCACTGTGCCAGCTGCTCAACGTTGTATGCCTCTGAGTAGTGGGTGGCGATAGCGTACTGGTTGTTTGCCAGAACATAGATAACGGGGAGCTTCCAGGTAGCTGCAAGGTTGATACTCTCGTGGCAGGCGCCTTCGCCGAGAGTTCCGTCACCCATGTAAACTGCGGTTACATCATCGTTGCCTTTGAGCTGGGAATAAAAAGCGGGGCCAAGGGCAGATACTACGTTTGAACCCTGGATACCGTTGTTGCCCATGTTGCGAACCTTGAGGTCGGTGATGTGCATTGAACCGCCGCGGCCTCCGTTGATTCCGGTTGCCTTGCCGAAAATCTCAGCCATTACAGCCTTCTTGTCGGAGCTCATGAGAGCAATGGCACCGTGACATCTGTGGTCGGGATATTTGTAGTCGGTCTCTTTGAGTGCGTGGATAGTGCCTACCTGAACGGCTTCCTGTCCAACACCAAGGTGTACAAATCCCGGGATCTCTCCTTTTTTGGAATATACATCGATGTTCTCTTCGAATTCACGAACTTCAAACATCTCTGCATACATCTGCTTTAATGTTTCTAAACTAAGCACTTCAGATCTCCTTTCTAATCTTACAACCTAATTTCAGGTAATCGCCTAACATCAGCGCGGCCCTTTACTGGTAATCGCCAAACAATTCAAGCGCGGCCCCTTTATATCCACGTCCTTCATCGGACGCCAGGAACATAATACTGTTGGCAACATCATCCGGCTGAAGGAGAAGATCCCAGTCGAAATTGTTGCGTTTCTTAACTTCCTCTGTGTGAATGAGTCCCAGAGTAAGGCAGTTCATGTTGATACCGTACTCTCTGATCTCTTCCTGGGCTGTCTTGGTAAAAGCAAGCAGTCCGGATTTCGCAGCCGCATAGCAGCTGTAGGTCTTAAAGGGATGGCTTACCGCCGCGGAACAGATATTGATGATCCTGCCGTAGCGTCTCTCCTTCATTCCGGGAAGTGTATATTTACAGCAAAGGAAAGTTCCGTCAAGAATGATTCGGATTACGTACTGCCAATCCTCGAGACTCATCTCCTCCACAAGTCCGCCTCTGAAAGAAGCAGCATTGTTCACGAGAACATCGATTCGGCCGTAAGCCTCCTCCATAGTCTTAACCGCATTGATGACATCCTCCTCATTGGAAACATCGCACCGGATAGCTATGGCATCACCTCCCGCAGCAACGATCTCATCTCTGATCTTAGCCACCTTGGATTCGGTACGGGCAATGAGTCCCACCTTGGCTCCTGCCGCGGCAAAACGTCTTGCTGTCTGCTCTCCGATACCCTGTCCTGCACCTGTTATCATTACAACTGAATCTGATATTTTCATGAGGTTTCTTCCTTTCTGTTCATCTTCCAGTAAACTTTATCACAGAAAAATAGGTATTACAATCTCGGAAAATGGTCGAGTTTTTTCGGAACTTTTTATGCAATTTTACTATTTTGGTTGCTATCTCTTAGTTTAAAATATTATAATGTTCTGATAAATATCTATTCAGTGAGGTTTTTGCAATGAATAAACTTACTACTACCGAGGAGTATTGGATCGCAGACGGAGCCACAGTGATCGGAGACGTGACTCTGGGCAAGGATGTGTCAGTCTGGTTCGGAGCGGTACTTCGGGGAGATGACGGAAAGATAGTTGTGGGGGACGGAACGAACATTCAGGACAACTGTGTTCTCCATGAAGAGACCACCATAGGAAAGAACTGCACTATTGGTCATAATGCTATAGTTCATGGCTGCACTGTTGGTGACAATACACTCATTGGCATGGGTGCCATCGTTCTCAACGGAGCCGTTATCGGCAATAACTGCATCGTCGGTGCCGGCGCTCTCGTCACCGGGAAGACGGTACTTCCTGACAATTCCATGATTCTTGGAAGCCCGGCTAAGGTTATTAAGCCCATGAGCGAAGAGGCAATAAAAGCCAATGAGATCTCGGCACAGCACTATATTAAGCTCTCAAAGCTTTACAGATAGAAATCAGATTCTAAATAAGATTTCGATAGAAGTATGCATCACCAAACACGGTGGTGCATATTTTTTTAAGTTCTGTGGGTTCAAGTCTGACACCAGCCATTTTGTCAGTTTCTATTCCCATAAAAGGGGTAAGAGAAAAGTCGGTTATCACGCCTTTTTGGGCTTCATAACGCACTTTTGCAGCTTTTCCACCTATTGTAACCGGTTTGGTAAAAACAAACTTCGGAGACTTTCCGTAGTTCCAGTCCCAGCTGAGATACTTCTCCTCCTTGAGCCTTTCGATCTCCCTGATCTCCTCCGGGCTTATCGTGGCTTCCTCCACCTCATAGAGGTGCTTCATAGCCTCAGCGAGTTTACAAAGGAACTCCTCAGTGGAGAGATCCGGCAAATACTCCCTCATGTTGGTCACCGGCCAGGGAACCGATTTGGTTCCTTTTGTTTCAAAACACTCCCTCTGACCATTGGCTACCGCTCTAAGCACCGAAAGATCGCAGTCAAAAAGCAGAGTTCCATGATGAAGCACCCGGTTCTTTAAGATCTTCTGAGCGCTCCCCGACACTTTGATCCCATCGATGGCTATGTCGCTGAGACGATTTAATGAGGCGGGTATTCCAATGGAATTAAGAGCTTTTACCAAAGGCTCGATAAGAGGGGCATACTGAACATTCTTGGCGTTACAGGAGGTGATTATGGTATAGTTTATGTTTCCCAGATCATGATAAACTGTTCCGCCGCCGCTGGGCCTTCTCACGATCTTTATGCCACGTTGATTACAGTCGTCGACTGATACCTCCGCAAAGATATTCTGATAGCTTCCGCAGACCACACAGGGCTCATTTCTCCAGAGCAAAAGGATGTTTTTCTCTGTTTCCTTCAAAAAAAGATACTCCTCAAAAGCCTGATTAAAAAAAGGGTCAGTATTCTCATTTAAGTAATAAACAAATTTATCCATGTCAGATTTCTATGGTGAAGTCCTTTTTATCAAAAAGGACGATCTTTCTTTCTCCATTGTTGTATAGTTTCTTTCCTTGCTCTGCCATACCGCGTATCCCGTAGATGTCATCTTCCTCAAAAGGAACATGATAAACACAGACCAGACCGGTATTTATCACTTCCAGCACAGCCTCTCGACCTCCGGGAATATCCAGAAAAAGAGGATTGCAGAAAACCGCATCATAATGCCTCTCTCCAGCCATCTCCCCGAGGTATTTCGGATCAAAATCCGCATCGCTGAGCACCAGGATGCGCCGGTTATCCATCTCAATAATATAACAAACTACCATTATACTTCGGTAAGATTTGCCGCTGTGATTGATGGCAAAACCGGTAATCTTATCCCCGCCAGCCAATTCTATAACTGTCTTTAGGCCCTTAGTGGTATCAATGAGCCTTAAATCTTTAAGATCCGGAAGCCGCTTTACCATCTGTCTGTCCTCAGGGAGCACATAGACTGCATCCCCAGCCCCCTTTGCAAAAGCTTTCAGCCGGTTCACATTGTAGTGATCCAGATGATAGTGGGATACCAACACTCCGGTGATGTTTTCCCGAAAGCCTTCATCACCAAGTCTCTCTTCCCACTCCAAGGGAACCCCGGAAAAGCCTCCCGGCGCAGATCCATATAATCCGTCAATAATAAGTCTGTTCCCGGCTCCTTCAATATAGAGTCCGGCATTGGAAATCAATCTGATAAGCACTTTAGATCTCCTTTTTTACCTTTAAAGCGCCGCCTGTAAAACAGGCGGCGCTTTAGATGCATTATATCACTTGTTTGATGACAATACTACTTAAGTGATGCAGCGTATTCGAACTCATCGGGAACGTGGACTTTTCCAGCCTTAACATCTTCCCAGATGCTCTCGATCTGTGCAACTACGTCAGCGTCAAGAGAAGCCTTAACAGTGTCGTTCCATTCCCAGTAAAGAGCGTCGGGAGTGTTAGCAGGAGTTACATCGATCTGATCTGTATCTTTGATTGAACCATCGATGATCATCTTAACAGCAAGCTCATATGCAGGAGCATATTCGCAGTACATGTTCATGATAACCTGCTCAGGAGCCTGGTCAATGAAGTCACCGATACATCCTGCTGTGTAAATGCCTTCCTCAGCACAAGCCTTGATAGCGCCGGACTGAGCCTCGTTGGAGTTTGAAAGAACGCAAGTAGCACCTTCTGAGATCTGGCTGAGAGCTGTCTCGTAACCAACTGTAGGATCTGTAGCTGAAAGAACCTGACCAAGAACCTTGATATCAGGATTTACAGACTTAGCGCCCATCTCGTAAGAGTTTGTTGTCTTTGTGTATGAAGCATAGTCTCCACCTGTCTGCCAAGCGATGATGCCGGAATCAGATGTAAGAGCTGCAGCAGCACCCAGAACGTATGTTACCTGCTCGAAGCACATGTTGATCTCGAAAAGGTTTGTGTCTCTGCAGTCACCACCCATTGTTCCGAACCAAACGTCGGGATAATCTCCACAGATCTCTGCGAAGGGGCTTGAGCACTGTCCGCCGTGACCAAATACTACCTGGTATCCGTCATCAGCCATGTTAGAAGCTTCCTGCTTGATTTCTTCTGCTGTAGCAGCCTGTACTACAGATACTTTGCATCCGAAAACTTCCTCAAGGTGAGCACCCGCTTCAACTGCTCTCTGAGAGAAACCACCGTCAGTAGGTGAACCGGGAATAAGGATACCGATCATGAGATCAGAACCTTCTAATCCCTCTGTTGATGAACCTGCGTCAGATCCGCTGTCAGCTGAGTCGCCTGTGCCACCGCATGCAGCGAGGGAGAATACCATAGCTGCTGCTAAAAGCATTGCTAATAACTTTTTCATTACGTGACCTCCTTATAAATTGGTAATGATTCTATCAGGAACGGGACAATTCCCGTAATCCTCGAATTATGATTTGATGTAGGGTGTTCCCTTAGCACTTGCGTCGAAAATACGTTTACGTCCAGAAACGATAACTGCAAGTACAGTGATAACATAAGGGATTGCCAGAATCAGGTTGTACTGGATATTGATCACCGTTGAGTTCTGGATCGCCATCTGGAGGGCATTTGCCGCACCGAAGATCAGGGATCCGAAAACAACTCCCAGTGCCTTCCACTGACCAAGTACTACTACCGCCATGGCAATGTATCCTTTACCACCGGTCATATCAACCTGGAAAGTGTTACTCTGAGCTATCGCGAGATATGTTCCGGCAAGACCCATCATGAAGCCTGAGAACAAGGTTGCAAGATATCTCACTACAAAAACGTTGATTCCAAGGCTGTCTGCTGCTTTTGGATGTTCACCACAGGCGATGATCTTAACTCCGATGGAAGTTCTATTCATCACAAACCATACTGCAAAAATCAGGAAGTAGCAGAAATAAACAATAATGTTGTGGTTAAAGAATACATCTCCGATTACCGGGATCTTGGATAATACCGGAATAGGAATAGCCTGGAAAGAATTTGCAAGCGCTCCGTTAACGGAATTCTCCATAAAGTACTTACGGAACATAACCGCTGTCAGACCGGAGCCCAACATATTCATGGCACAACCTACCACAATCTGTGATGCTTTAAAGGTAATAGACGCACAGGCAAAAATGAATGATGAGATAATTCCCGCTGCACATCCTGCAAGAAGACCAAGCCAGGTACTTCCTGTATTGTAGGAAACAAAGAATGAGAAGAAGCATCCGAAAAGCATGATACCTTCAACACCGATGTTCATAAGTCCGGCTCTCTCAGAAACAACAAGTCCAAGAGCAGCAATCATAAGAGGAACAGCCATTCTGACTACTGAAGTAAGAAAATATACCATAACCTTTACGCTCCTTTCTTTGTTGATTTTTTGGTTCTGCCCTTAAATGAAGCATTGCTTGCTGCAGAGATTGCAATGAAGAGAATGATGATAGCCTGAATTACTGTAGTAAACTGGGCTGAAGTGTTGATCATTCGCTGCATTGTGGAAGAACCGGTCTTGAGGAATCCAAAAAGGAATGAGCTTAGAATAACACCAATGGGGTTATTGTTCGCCAATACCGAGATTGCGATTCCTGTGTATCCGAAACCGTTGGATATCTTCTCGAAAATATAATGGGAGCTTCCGCATACTTCAATGGCTCCGCCGATACCTGCAAGTGCACCGGCGATCATCATTGTCTTGATAGTAACGCTCTTTACACTGATACCTGCATACTTTGAAGCAGTCTTGTTGTAACCTACCGCTCTTACATTGAATCCATAAGGAGTTCTGAAGAGTACGATGTAAAGGATGATCGCAAGGGCGATACCTATCACGATACCAGAGTTCATCTTAGTTCCAGGAAGGAGATAGGGAATCCAGGCCTGATCTGCGATCTTAAAGGACTGAGGATCTGCCTGAGCGGTATCTCTCATTACTGTTCTGGTCAGGAATCCTATGATCTGAAGAGCGATGTAGTTGAACATGATAGTTGTGATAACTTCATTGATCTCATACTTAGCCTTCAGGAAACCGGGAACAAATGCCCATAAAGCTCCGGCAATGGCACCGGCAATGATCATCATGAGGATGAGGAGCGGACCGGGAATTCCCTTTCCGATGATACCGATCCAACACGATGCAATACAGCCGGCAATGAACTGACCTTCCGCACCGATATTGAAAACGCTGCTTCGGTAGGAAATTGCAACTGCCAGTCCACAGAACAGTAAAGGTGTGGTATTATTCACAAGGTTACCCACAGTTCTGATGTTGTTAAAGGATGCTCTTATCATCGCCTGATAGCTGAGTCCTACATCGTAACCGAAAATCATAAGTACCAGGGAGCTTACGAGAATAGCACCTACAAGGGCAAGTGCCGGGAGCCAGATGGATGATAGAATTTCTTTGATTTTAGATTTCTTCATTACTCGGCACCTCCTTCCGCTCTCTGGCCAGCCATCATAAGACCGATCTTATCAATGGGAACATCATAGGTAACTTCTCCCATGAACTCTCCCCCGTGCATTACGAGGATTCGATCTGAAAGGGAAAGGATCTCATCCAGGTCAGTGGAAATAAGCATTACCGCTGTCTGTCTTCCTCTCTCTTCAATAAGCTTGCTTCTAACGAACTCGATAGCACCGATATCAAGACCTCTTGTCGGCTGAATTGCGATCATCATCTTGGGATGCCTGTCAACCTCTCTTGCCAGAATAACCTTCTGCTGATTACCACCGGAAAGGCTTCCGGCCTTGTAATCGATATCTGTGGGTCTTACGTCAAACTCATCAACAAGCTCTTTGGCTTTGGCATTTATCTTCTTGTTATCCAGGAATTTACCGGTCTTATAAGTATCGCTCTGTTCATTACTGAGAACCATGTTCTCCTTAATGGACATCTGCATTACAAGACCCTTCTTTTGTCTATCGTCAGGAATATGCGCCATTCCGGCGTTAAGTCTGTACCGAATATCCTTGTTCACCACGGATTCTCCGTTGAAAAGCACATCTCCGGACACGATCTTACGTCCGCCTACTATAGCTTCCGCAAGCTCAAGCTGTCCGTTGCCGTCAACTCCGGCGATACCTACGATCTCACCGGCATGGACCTTAAAGGATACTCCCTTAACTGCCTCAAGCCCTTTATCATTCTTGACTCTCAGATCTTTTACTTCGATCATGGGGTCTCCCTGAGGCTGAGGAACTATCTTACGGTCAAGATCGATGTCACGACCTACCATCATATTGGCCAGCTGATCCTCGTTAGTGTCCTTAACATCCACACTTCCGATAACCTCACCCAGTCTCATTACTGTAACTCTGTCACAGTAGTCCAGAACCTCGCTCATGTGATGAGTGATGAGGATGATGGAGTATCCCTGGCTTACAAGTAGTTTCAATGATTTGAATAATTCCTTAACTTCCTGAGGAGTAAGTACTGCTGTAGGTTCATCGAGGATCAGGATCTTTGCGTTTCTCATAAGAACCTTAATTATCTCAACCTTCTGCTGAACTCCAACCGGGAGCTGCCAGATATAAGCAGTGGGGTCATCCACATTAAAGCCAAACTTGGTGCTCATATCCTTAACTCTCTGATCCAGCTCTTTCATATTATAAACCAGACCTGCTTCCTTCATTCCCATGAATACGTTCTTGGTAACAGAAAGCTGAGGGATCAGCATGAAGTGCTGATGAACCATTCCGATTCCATTCTCGATGGCATCGTTAGGTGAAGTGATGCTCACCTCTTTGCCGTTAATAAAGATCTGTCCCTGCGCACTGTTATACATTCCGTACAGACAGTTCATAAGCGTGGATTTGCCGGCTCCGTTCTCGCCGAGAAGTGCATGGATTTCACCTTCTCTGAGAGTGAAATCGACATTCCTGTTAGCGCAGAAGTTTCCGAAATACTTGTAAATGCCACGCATCTCTACAACATTCATTGTGCTCCTCCTCCCTTGATCCAGGCTGCTTTCATATTACTTATGAAATTCCCTAACCTTGAATCGTTTATTCTCTCCGTGCCATGCACAGATAAACTCAGTATCTATTGCCTGATTCGTTCTGTCCTTGTGATCCTTTGAAAACTCGGGATCAATGGACTTGTATGCTTCTTCTGATTCCCAGAAGTAAAGGCAGGTGACTTCCCCGGGATTGTCTTCGCTCACCCAGGTCTCTCCCCCTACGAATCCTGGAAGGGTGCACAAATCTTCAAACCATATCTCTTTCTCTATTCTGAGATACTCTTCCACCTTCTCAACAGGCATTCGAAATGTAAGTCCTTCAATGAATAAAGGTTTGTCATACACTTTGAGTTCCATAAAAAATACCTCTCTTACATTTGTAACACCTATGTAATCGTTTACATAACTTCGATATAAGTATTGTAGTTAAATCAGTACGAATTTTCAATAAAAACTGCTTATAAATTTGTAATTCATTACTTTTGCACAGAATTGAATTGTTTTTTTATAAGTAATTACTATTTGAAAATCAACAAATATCTACAATATTACTTTTTCTTTTTGGGCATACTGTGGATACCACAGCCTAAAAGTGAAGTGAGAGCTTCCTCATAGGCCTCAGAAAGTGTGGGATGGCCGTGCATAGCGCTGGCTGCCTCCTGAACCGTGAGCATGGAGTACATGTCCGCTGCTGCTTCAGTGAGAAGGTCACTGGAGTTGGGTCCCACCATGTGAACACCGAGAATACGGCTCAGATCTTCTGAAGCGATTACTTTTACCATACCTTCGGAATCGTGCATGGAGAGAGCTTTTCCGTTGCCCTGATACTGGAACTTGGCTGCTTTATAAGGGGTACCCTTCTCTTTCAGTGCCTGCTCCGTAACACCAATGGATGCAACTTCAGGGAAGGTAAATACTGCACTGGGGATAAGATCATAATCCACAAAAGTACTCTCGCCGTTCATGCGCTCAACACAAACTTTTCCTTCCTCGGAAGCAACGTGAGCAAGCATAGTACCGCCGATGGCATCACCTATAGCATAGATACCCTTAACGTTTGTCTCGTAATTCTCGTCAACCTTGATTCCCTTTCTGTCGAAGTCCACTCCGACTTCCTCAAGACCAAGACCCTCTGTCTCAATGACACGTCCGGTGGAGACAAGAACCTGATCACAGTCAATTGTTGAAACCGCGTCTCCGGACTTAACAGTAACTCTGAGACTGTCCCCATTCTGTTCGATGGACTGGCAGGCAGTACTGAGCATGAACTTAACACCCTTACCTTCAAAAAGTGTCTGGGTTCTCTTTGAGATCTCATCGTCCATAGGAGGCATGATCTTGGGAAGGAACTCAACTACGGTTACCTCTGAACCGAAAGCGTTGTAGATTCCAACAAACTCCATACCGATAACACCGCCGCCTATTACAACGATTCTGCCGGGTACTTCTCTCATCTCCAGAGCCTCGGTGCTGGTGATCACTCCGGGAAGATCCAGTCCCTTAACGGGAGGTGCCGCATTTTTGGAGCCGGTAGCAATAAGGATCTTTGCTGTCTCTATCACTTCCTTGCTTCCGTCTTCCTTTGTCACCTCAACTTTGCCGGGAGCAAGGATCTTTGCTGTTCCCATGATGAGTTTGACTTTATTGGCACGAAGAAGGGCTTTTACTCCTCCAACGAGAGTGTCTACGACCTTTTTCTTCTCCGCCTGAACCTTGTCAAAGTTTAATCTGTAAGCACCTTTATCTACTTCAATGCCGTAAAGTTCTGAGTGACTGAAGTAGTTCATGATCTGTGCGTCTTTATAGAGAGTCTTTGTGGGGATACAGCCGATGTTGAGGCAGGTTCCGCCGCAGAAACTTTTTTCAACTACAGTTACATTCATTCCAAGCTGAGCCGCTCTGATTGCAGCAACATAACCTCCGGGGCCGGCTCCGATAATTAAAAGATCTGTCATCTCGATTACTCCTTTCTAAATCCACTTAAACTCTTTCAATCCACCGATGAAATCCGCCATGAATAAGGCAGCGTCAGAATCCTTTATGATTCTGTGGTCTGTTGTAAGGCTGAAGTTGACGATCTGAACCGGTGTCATGATGCCATTCTTCATCCTGAGTACCTGCATGATGGATCCTGAACCGAGAATCATTGCTTCAGGTGAGTTGAGGACCGGTGTGCTGTAGGTAGCCCCGAACATTCCAAGGTTGGTGATAGACATGCTGGCATTTCCGAAATCATCCATGGTGAGACCATTATTTTTCGCCTTGTTTGTGAGATCAAAAAGCTCAAGGCAGATAGTTCTAAGGTCTTTTAAGTTGGCATTTCTGATAACCGGCACCACAAGGCCGTCAGGAATATCCACTGCGCAGCCGATACTGATATCTTTGGGAATACGAAGGGTCTCCTCATCCACATACTGCACTCTCACCATAGGGTGATTTTCCAGCGCCATAGCCAGAGCTTTGATGAATAAAGCGGTATAGCTGAGCTTTATTCCCGCAGCTGCATACTTAGGCTTCAATTTCTTATATAACTCCACGAGTTCTGTGATATCCGCTTCGAATTTGTTGGTAGCCTGGGCGGTACCCTCAAGGCTTTCCTGCATTGATCTGCAGATAGTTCTCTGCATGGAGGTCATTTTCTTTATTTCATCAGGTTTTGTACTGTCATAGGCAGAAGCTTTTGCGGCATTGGTGCCGAAGAGAACTGCTCTTTTTACGTCATTAACAGTAATCTCCCCGTTATTTCCCGTTCCATTAAGTCCGTCTAAGGAAATTCCCAATCGTTCTGCTATGACTTTTGCTCGACAAGTCACTTTTTTGTCCATTTTCTTCACTCTCCGTCAATCAAAAAGGAGTTTGGGTTCTTTTATAAAAGTTCTGATTACTCTTCCGGGAGATCCAAAAAAGACCTCCCGGAAAAAGAATATTACAACAAAAGGAATTAGAATTCCATTACCTCACGGCACATAGCAAGGAGGTGATCATACTGAGGAGCAACATAGTCCTCGAGACCCGGAGCAAAAGGAACCGGGCTGTCAAGAGATGTGGAACGCTTGATGGGCGCCTTGAGGTATTCGAATAATTCTTCGTTTACCATTGCAGATACTTCTGCAGCCCAACCGAGGTTTTTAACACCTTCCTGTGCAAGAACTAAACGACCTGTCTTTGCAACAGAGTTCTTGATGGTTTCCTTGTCGTAAGGTGCAACAGTACGAAGGTCGATAACTTCTACGCTTACACCTTCTTTTGCGAGTTCTTCGGCTGCCTTGTGTGCTTTTGCAAGCATGATCTGAGTAGCAACGATTGTGATATCTGTTCCTTCTCTCTCAATCTCAGCCTTGCAAAGAGGGATCTCGTACATTTCTTCGGGAACTTCGCCCTTAACGTTGTAAAGGCCTTTGTGCTCAAGGAAGAGAACGGGGTTGTCACTCTTGATGGCAGAGATCAGCATACCCTTTGCCTCGTAGGGAGTTGTAGGGCAGCAGATGATGAGACCGGGAACATTTGCGAACCAGGACTCAACGTTTGCTGAGTGATGGTATGCACAGCGGATACCGCCGCCCTGAGGGGTACGGATAGTGATTCCGCAGTGTGCTTTTCCCTGGAACATATAGTTAAGCTTTGCAGCATTGTTTACGATCTGGTCGAAGCAAACACCAAGGAAGTCAGCGAACATGATCTCGGGAACGGGTTTAAGTCCGCAGAGAGCTGCGCCGCAGGAAAGACCGATGAGGGCCTGCTCTGAGAGTGCGGTGTCTTTTGCTCTGTCAGGCCATCTGTGCCAGATACCCTGTGTGATACCGAAGTCACCACCCATTTTTGCTACGTCTTCGCCTAAGATAAATACTCTCTCGTCCTGCTCCATCGTCTGAATCAGAGCTTCATTGATGGCTTTTGCATATGTTAATTTTCTCATCTTGCTTCCACCTCTCTGTCTGCATATGTATACTTAGTTGCAAAATCAAGTGTAGGATCGGGGCTCTCAAGGGAGAACTTAAGCATTTCAGCAACACTCTCATCCAGTTCAGCGTCGATCTTGTCAAGTTCTTCAGGTGCAACACCTTCACGGTTGATAAGTACGTTCTTTGTGATCTTAACCGGGTCTCTGTCCAGCCAGTACTGTACTTCTTCTTCAGGACGATAAGCAGCGGGATCGCCGGCGAAGTGACCCTGCCAACGATAAGTGTTGAACTCAACGAGAACGGGACCGTTGCCTTCACGGCACTGTGCAACAGCCTTCTCCATTACTTCTACAACTGCTTCTACATCGTTTCCGTCGCACTCGTAGTTGGTTACTTCGTAACCATCAGCCCAGGTTTTGAGCTTCTTCTGAGGATGAGACTCTGTATAGTGAGTTGAGATAGCATACTGGTTGTTGATCAGGCAGTAGATGATGGGAAGGTGCCAGGTTGCAGCCATGTTCATACTTTCGTGGCAGTTGCCTTCACCTAATGTGCCGTCGCCGAAGAATACTGCAGTGACGTCGTCTGTTTTTTTGTATACAGATGCAAAAGCAGTTCCAAGACAGGTAACCATTGTGGAACCCTGGATTCCGTTGAATCCCATGTTGCGGCAGTCAAGGTCTGAAACGTGCATTGAGCCACCGCGGCCCTGGTTGATACCTGTGGTCTTTCCGAAAAGCTCAGCCATTACATACTTGGGATCGGTTCCGCAGAGGCAGTATACACCGTGGCTTCTGTGATCGGGGAATTTGTAGTCGGTCTTCTTGAGGCAATCAAGAATACCTGCGTGAGCGCCCTCTTCACCTGTGCTTAAGTGTACGAAACCGGGGATGGTTCCGTTAGCTGAGTAAACCTGAACTACTTCTTCAAACTTACGGATAAGCTGCATGTCTTTGTATAATTTGAGAAGTCTTTCCTTACTAAGTTCCATTAGAATTTCCTCCTTTGTTTTGTATTAATACAAGAAGCTTCTTTCCAGAGCTTCGTAATTAATCTCTCCTGCGCTGAAAGCACGACCGGTGTTGATGTTGTGGATCTGAATCTTTCCTACGGAATGTACATCGTGGTCGATGTAGAAGAAGTCTTTTCCGGCCTCAAGGAAGATCTTTTCAAACAGCTCTCCGTACACCGGTGAAGAGGTTTTTCCTACAAGCTTGTCAATAACCTCTTCAATGGCATCGTCCTCGGCATCTACCCAGGCTTCTACCTCTGAACCGTAAATAAGAGCATCGTTGATACGTCCGAAAGTCTTGTCCTCATCTTTTACGTAAGGAGCAATGGGGGCGTTTCCTCTTACCATGATCATCTGGCCTGCATCAAACTGCTTCTCAAACATCTTGTGACAAGTCTGCTCCAGCATTCTGGCGGATACCTGCATGGTTCCTACGATACAGGTGCTGGGAGCGAAAAGCAGGTAAGTATTTTCAGGCTTTGTGTGGCAGGCATTTGCGATCTCCATGGCAATCTTGTCATCCGGGAATCTTGCATCCTGGATGCAGAGAACAGCGTGCTCGCACTCATCTTTGTAGTCTGTCATCTCAAAATACCAGTCGGAATCCACATGAGCCAGAGCTCTTGCAGGGCCTGAACCGATCATGGCATACTCGCCCTTACCAAGCTTCCAGCCTGCGATCTCGGAACCCATACATGCAATGAGGGGCTGCTCCACGTGCATCTCGATGGATGCAAAAGAATACTGATCGTTGAGTTTAAATCTTCCCAGATTTACAACTCCGAGGTCACCGATACTTGCCCGGGTGAAAAGGAGAGCTGCCTGCCAGCTTCCTCTGCAGTGAAGTCCCATGTCGATAAGGGTCACACCGCAGTTCATCTTGTGAACTTCAACTCCCAGTCTGTCGGGATCTTCCAGAATCTGATCAACTAGTTTTTTGGCATATTTGTTAAGACTGATCATTTTTGTACCTCCCTCCTATGCCTTCTTTCCGAATACATCGATTGCCGCGCCCATAATAGGAGCAGCTTCATCGGAAGCAAGGAATTTAACGATCTTTGCTACTTCATCCACCTGCATCATCTCATCCAGAGGAACGGTGATCGCCGGGTCATTTCCCTGGCGGGCACGGGTCTGCTCTGTGTTTGTCATGCCGAGGTAGATAGCATTTACATTTATTCCCAGGTCTTTTACTTCCTCGGAAAGGATCTGTGTAAGGCTGACGATTCCTCCCTTTGATGCAGCGTAGCCGCCGAATCCGGGGAAGAAAAGTTTTGCTCCTGATGAGCTTAAGTTAATGATCTTGCCGTAATGCTTCTCAACCATTGCGGGGAGAACCGCCTTGATGCAGAAGAATGATCCGTAAAGGTTGGTCTCAATGTGTCTTTTCCAGTCTTCAACACTAAGATCCATTACTGTTGAAGATTTGAAGTAAGCAGCATTGTTGACAAGAATGTCTGTTGTTCCGAATTTTTCTTCAACCTCTGCAAAAGCAGCTTTTACCTGGTCATTATCGCTGACATCGCACTGGATAGCGTAAGCTTTTAATCCCTTTGATCTGATCTCCTCGGCTACTCTCTCGACTTTTGCGCCGGTTCTTCCGAGAAGGATCACCTGTGCACCTTCCTCAGCAAATTCTTTTGCAAATTCTGCGCCAAGGCCCTGGCCTGCGCCTGTAATCACTGCAATTTTGTCTTTGAATCTCTCTGTCATAATGTTCTCCTTAGGTGAAATAGGTTTTATTTTTCTGCAAGGGCTGCCTTTATCACCTCAGGCTTTAAGGGAACCTGGTGGAAGTCGCAGCCGACTGCGTTTGATACAGCATTTGTAATTGCGGAAACCGCAGGTACAGTTGAACACTCACCGATACTCTTTGCTCCGTAAGGGCCGCAGGGCTCTGAATTCTCTGTGAAGCCGATGCGGATAGGAGGCATCTGAGTGGAGTTGAAGATACGGTAGCGGCGGAAGTTCGCATTGGTGATCTTGCCTTTTGCATCGTACTCAACACCTTCTGAGAGGGCGTAACCAAGACCCATCTGTACAGCACCCTCGATCTGGCCCTCGATATTCATGGGATTCACAACGGTTCCCACATCGTGGAATGCCACGTAGTCAAGAGGCTTTACTTCTCCGGTCTCGGTATCCACCTGAACCTTCACGAAGTGTGCACCGTAGGACATTGCCATACCGATGGAACAGAATGTGTCTGTTGCAAAAACATCCTTGTTGTGAGTGTGTCTTGCGTGAGAAACCAGCTCCATGAGGCTTGCACTCTTTCCGGACTTGCGGCTTATTGCCTGCTCGTTCTCAAGATAGATGTCTCCGGCTTCCTCCTCGAAGATCTCACAGGCCTCGGCGATGAGCTTATCAGCCACCTGCTGAGCAACTGCTGCCGCTGCGTGAGCACTTACGAAGGTGCCTCGGCTGGAGTAGTTTCCAAGATCAAACATTGTGGACTCGGTATCTGCCTGAACTACAGCGATCTTGTCCATGGGAAGTCCAAGAATGTCTGCAATAAACATAGTCTGTGCGGTCACAGAACCGTTACCCATATCGCTCACACCGGTGGTGAAGGAAGCGGATCCGTCCTCGTTCATTTTGATGGAAACGCCGGTGGTGTCAGGATGTACTCCGAATACACCGTTGCCGTGGGCTGCCACTGCCATGCCCACACCGATGCGGTATCTGCCGTTTTCAGCCGCGGAGGCTTCCATCTCCTTTAAGCCTTCTTCCCAGCCAAAGAGCTCACGACCCTTTGATACACACTGCTTAACGCAGGTGCTTCCAAGATCCGAGTTCCATCTGGGATCTTTGCCGTCCTCGTCCATAAGGTTCTTTAAGTTGAACTCGGTGATGTCCAGGTTCAGGTCTTTTGCGATCTCGTTCATGAGACGCTGCTGAGCGAAAAACTCCTGAGGTGAGCCAAATCCTCTCATGGCACCGCCGGATACTCTGTTGGTGTATACCGCTGTACCCTTGAAGTGGATGTTAGGAGTCTTCTGGATTCTGAAAAGCTTTCCGCACATTGCCCAGGTTACGGAAGAAGTTCCGCTGGCATAGGCACCGGCATTAACGATAATGTTGTAATCCTGAGCCACGATGGTTCCGTCGTTCATGACACCCATCTTGAGGCTTACTACCATGTTGTGACGGGTACGGGAGGAAGGGATATCCTCACCTCTTGTGTACTGAAGCTTTACAGGACGTCCGGTCTTAATTGCAAGGAGGCTGGCTACAGGCTCACATACCATATCGATCTTGCCTCCGAAACCGCCGCCAAGGGTAGTTACCACACAGCGAACCTTGTTCTGAGGGATGCCGAAGATCCTGGAAAGGTTGATTCTGTGGGCAAAAACGTCCTGGCTTGTGGAATAAACCGTAAGCTTTCCGTCCGCGTCGTAATCTGCAACTGCCGCATGAGTCTCAATTGCAGAGTGGTGAATTGCCGGAAGGATGTATTTTCCTTCGTATACTCTGTCTGCTTTTGCAAAAGCTGCTTCGCAGTCACCGGCATTCTGCTCAACTACTTCCATGAGGTTGCCGCCCTCGTGGATAGGATAAGTATCCTCATCCAGAGCTTTCTCGGGATCAAGGTTAAAAGGAAGCTGCTCGTACTCTACCTTGATGAGCTTCACTGCCTTGTCCGCAATAGCCTGGGTGTCAGCAGCTACGGCTGCAACCTTGTCGCCTACGAAGCGAACTGTGTCATCAAATACTTTCTCGTTCTTGATTCCGTCGATATCCTCACCACAGCTGTTGAAAAACACATCCGGTGAGTTCTTGTAACATACAACCGCTCTTACTCCGGGAAGTGCTTCCGCCTCGCTGGTATCGATGTTCACGATCTTTGCATGAGCGTGAGGTGAAAAAAGCATTTTGCCGTAAAGCATTCTGGGCAGCTTAAGGTCACCGGTGTACTTTGCCTGACCTGTTACTTTTGCCACCGCGTCCCGGATGGGAGTGTTTTTTCCTACTTTTCCATTACTTTCAAGCTGATTTCCTAATAACATTCCTATTCCTCCCCACGCATTACTTTTGCTGCCTGTCTGATTGCATCCTCGATCTTTACGTAACCGGTGCATCTGCAAAGGTTATTTGAGATTGCCTGTTTGATCTCTTCGTCTGTAGGGTTGAGGTTCTTGTCCAGGAGTGCTTTTGCGGACATGATCATTCCGGGTGTGCAGTAGCCGCACTGAACGGCGCCGCAGTCAATGAAAGCTCTCTGGATGGGGTGTAATTCGGTTCCCTTTGCGAGACCTTCCACGGTTTCAATCTTCTTGCCCACCGCATTTACGGCTCTTACCAGGCAGGAATTCACAGCTTCACCGTCGATGATCACTTTGCAGGCACCACAGTCGCCGGTGCTGCATCCGCACTTTGCGCCGGTGAGATCCAGGACATCTCTTATTACATAGAGCAGAGTCCAATTCTTCTCCACCGGAATTTCAATGTTTTCTCCATTGATGTTCAGTTCGATTAATTCCATTTCTTTCTCCTTTTGTTCAATGCATTATCTATCTTCCGTTAGTTTTGCCAACTCTTCAATGGTGACCGGTCCCACCGGCATTCTTATGCTGCCGGGCAAAAAATCACTCACCGGTCTTTTATAGTACTGTGCCAGCAGCTGGGCTATCAGGCGTCTGCAGGTTTTGCCCTGACAGTATCCCATGGCAGAGTGGGTAGCTTTTTTGACGTCATCGATGGAGGCGGCGCCGTTTCTGATGGCTTCCTCGATCTCCGATTTGGTGACCTCCTCGCATCTGCAAACCATCTCATCTCTCATTGGCTTCACCCCAGCTTTCCCAGATTGCTTCCTTTGCCTTAAGTCTTCTCTCTCCGAAAGCTCCGGATCTGAGTTTATCAAGGCTCTTTGCGACTCTTTTAGTCTCTTTCAAAAAACTATCTTTATCAATAAGCCCCAGCTTGTAGGAAGCTGTGATTCCGGCTTGTCGTCCCTCTTCCAGCGCTGTGCTTGCCTCCTCGATTCCTGAGAGGTCTCCGGCAATCAGCACGTTATCCACTGTTGTTTCCATATATTCGTTGTGGGAAGGAAGGCAGCCGCCCAAGGGTCCCGACCAGCACATCTCACATTTTAGAAGTTCGGCCAGCTCCACTCTGGGGTTAAGCCCCACTGCCAGGCAGACTGTATCCGCCTCGACTTCCTCCTCGGTCCCAGGAATCGGTCTGAATTTCTCATCCACTTGTTCCAGGATCACCTTCTCCACGTGATCTGTTCCGACCACTTCCTTTATGTGATATCCCAGCTTAACCGGGACTCCCACTCTCCTGACCTTGTTCATATGAACCTGATAACCGGCCACTTTCCTCGCGGCATCGATTATCATGGCTACCTCTGCTCCGGCCTGCATCAGCTGATAGGACACGATAAGCCCTACATTTCCGCTGCCAACCATGAGGATCTTTCGTCCGGGGATCGTTCCGTACAAGTTTGCAAAAGTCTGAGCCGCCCCCGCAGTCATTACCCCCGGCAGCGAACAGCCGGGAAAACTGATGGCATTCTCACAGGCTCCGGTGGCAAGGATAAACATTTTGCCTTTGACGAGAAAACTCTCTCCTCTTCTTGTCACCGCCGCCTCCCCGTTTCGGGAGATGCCAAACACCCGGGATTCCAAAAGTATCTCCACTCCAAGGGCTTTTGCCTCGGCGAGGAGTTCCTCCCCTATCTGGAAGCCTCTCGTTCCCGCGTGATGTTCCTCTGATCCGAAGAACTTGTGGATCTGCTTGAAGAGCTGTCCTCCGGGCCTTATGTTTTCATCTATGAGCAGGGGTCTTCCGCCGTGCTTTGCAACCTCGATGGCCGCCGATAATCCGGCCGGACCTCCGCCTGCTATCACAACATCGTAGCTTTGCATTCTCCGCCCCGCTACCTTTCCGGGTCGAACAGGCTTATATCCCATTCATCCCTGTGTTCTATGGTTCTCAAAACGTGCCTTGCAATGGAGGGTGCCGTGGTGAAGGCTCCCTTAAATCCTGCAGTCATTAGCACATTCTCTCCGTTTTTCAAAAAACCGAAAAAAGGATTTCCGTCCGGGGTGGAAGGGGTTGTGGCGGACCACATTCTGAGGACCTCAAAGCCTTTTAGCTCCGGGAATGTCCTCAGAAACTCTTTTGCGATCTTGGCCGCTCCCAAAAAGGAAGTTTCCCGGTCATCCACGTCCAATACCTCGTTGCACTGCGCAACGGAAAGATTTCCGTTACAGTTCTGACCAATACCCAACGCAACCGCCTGGCCATCCTCATCCGGAAGGACTTTTACCGGCGTTCCCGGCACACACTCTCTTCCAAGGATCTGTCCCCTAAAGATCGGTGGAAGCTTCTGGGTAATAAAAGCGGTTCCCTTGATCCAGGGAAGGCAAATATCTGTATCCAGCATCTCTCCGATCCTTTTTGCCCAGGCACCGCATGCACATATAACAACGTCACAGGGGATCACCCCGTCTTTGGTGACAACTCCCGTCACCTTATTTCCGGTGCGGCAAAAGCCTGTCACCCTTGTGTACTCTCTTATATCTGCACCCGCATCTTTTGCGGCTTTTACAAAAGCCCACACTGTGCCGTGGGGATTTATCAGACCTTCCTCCTCACAGTAGAGCAGACCTTTGATATCTTCGGAAAGGTAAGGGACCCATCTGTCTTTTTCTTTACCGGTAAAAATATCGGAACAAAGCCCCAGGGTTCTCGCTTCCTTCATAGCCTTTTCAGCACATTCAAAATCGATCTCTTCTTCTAAAAGACAAAAGCCCCCGTTCTGGTTCAGAGCGATCTCCGGATAGACTTTCATCATATCTTTGTAGATTTCAAGGGATTCCATGGAAAGCTCGATGTGCCACTTCTCCAGCCGGTCAAGAAGGGAGATCTGTCCCGAGTTTCCGCCGGAAGCTGCTCCTGCGAGGCCCCACTGCTCCAGCAAGGTCACCTCATAACCTGCTTTTGCCAGTTCCAGGGCACAGGCTGTTCCGATTATTCCCGCTCCGATTATCACTGCTTTTGTCTTAGTCATTTTGTTTCCCTTGATCCCCTGCCGCAGATCCTGCGGCAGGGGCCTTAGTATTATTCTCTGTTGTTTGCGTAAGCATAGCTCTCGCCATGCTCCAAAGGATTGATTCCGGTGTAGGGAACTGCATTTCCGTCGCTGTTGGCACCTTTTGCGGTGCGGGTGATGCGGCAGGCTGTGTAATCTACCATTCCACCGATAGGAACAAAAGGCTTCTTGACTGTAACCGTTACCTTCTCCGCTGTAGGGCATCTGTCGAAGATCTCATCTGCGATGCGCTGAGCGATTCTCTGGATCATGGAATGCTGCTCCGTTGTCACTACCTTCTTTGCACACTGGTAAAGATCGTCGTAGCTGATTCCGGGATCATTTGTCTCCTCGTAGGAATCGTACTGGAGCTTGCCGGTCTCGTCGGAATCTACTTCACAGTCAACGATGAACTTTGCTCCGTATTTTCTCTCCTCCGGGAAAAAGCCGTGAGCTCCCCAAAACTGCATTCCCTGTGCGATTGCTGTACAATTAGCCATTCTTCTTTACCATCCTTTCAAAAAACTATGCCTGAGGTGTAAAATCGATTCCCATGTGCTTAACTTCGGTGTACTTCATGAGACCTTCAACACCGCCGGCTCTGTCAACACCTGACTCCTTGTATCCGCCGGTCTCACACTCAGGGAAGAGCTTATTGTAGCAGTTGATCCAGCAGGAGCCGGCTCTCAGCTTACGACCTACTCTCATTGCCTTGTCAATGTCCTGGGTCCATACACTGGAAGCGAGACCGTAACGGGTTCCGTTTGCAATAGCGATAGCTTCTTCTTCTGTCTTAAATGTCTGTACAACGAGAACGGGTCCAAAAATCTCTTCCTGGACGATTCTGGAATCCATAGGAGGATTCATAAAGATGGTAGGAGCAATGTAGAAGCCCTTGTCCAGACCGTTTTCGGTCACTCTGTAACCGCCGGTGACAAGCTTTGCATCCTGTTTTCCGATCTCGATATAGCCAAGTACCTTGTTGAACTGATCCTCGGTGGTGATGGCACCCATTCCGGTGTCAGCATCAAGGCCGAAGCCTACCTTGATCTTCTCAACTTCAGCTTTAAGTCTTCCCACAAACTCCTCAGCAATGCTTTCTTCGATAACCAGTCTTGATCCTACTGTGCAGAGCTGGCCGGCATTTGTGAAGATAGCCTTGATGGCATAAGGAAGAGCCTTGTCGAGATTTGCATCTGCAAAAATGACATTAGGTGATTTGCCGCCGAGCTCCAGTGAAAGCTTCTTCATTGTGGGAGCTGCTGCCTTCATGATTCCCTTACCGGTTTCAACACCGCCGGTGAAGCTGATCATATCCACATCCAGGTGCTCAACGATGGCATTTCCAACTTTGCTTCCGGTTCCTGATACTACGTTCATGACGCCTCTAGGCATTGAAGGAACCTGCTTTAAGAGTTCAACTACCGCTGTGGTACAGCCGGTAGTCTGAGCTGCAGCTTTGAGAACGATGGTGTTTCCGGCTGCAAGTGCGGGAGCCATGTCTCTCATGAGAAGAGTGATGGGATAGTTCCAGGGAGTGATGACACCGATGACACCAACCGGCTCTCTTGAAAGAACTGAGAGCATGTAGGGATCAACTGCGGTGGTAGAACCAAAGAGGGTTCTGGTTGCCGCTGCATAATACTCGATGTATCCGATGGAACCATTGACCTCAAATTTAGCCTCTCCGATGGGCTTTCCGGTCTCAAGACTGAGTCTTACTGCCAGGTCATCCAGGTTCTCTCTCATCTTCTGACCCCATTCTTTTAATACCGCAGATCTGAGTCTGGGATTGAATGCCCAGTTTTCTTCCTCAAAAGCGCGTCTTGCGGATGCAACTGCTGCATCCACGTCATCTGTATCGGAAGCCGGGATCACAGAAACCAGCTCACCGTTACCGGGGCAATAGATATCCATTGTCTTACCGTTTGTGGCATCTTTCCAAACACCGTCAATGTAGTTCTGATACTTTCTTACATCCATTTTCTTTGCCTCTCTTATTCGATACCGTAATCACTCAAAATGTTAAGGAATACCTGTTTGCAGTCAGCGTCGGTGGACTTTCTGGGGTTGTTTCTGATCATGAACATGCGGTTTGTCTCCTCTGCAATGAGGTCTGCGTCCTTGCTGGAAACACCAAACTTCTTGAGGTCTACCACCGCACCGGTCTGCTCGAAGAGTCTGTGAACTGCCATTACGGACATTTCTGCCTTTTCAAAAAGATCAAGTCCGTCAAGCTGGCATCCGAGGAGTTCCGCGATCTTTGCGAATTTTTCAGGCTTAGCCATGAGATTGTACTCCATTACTCTCTCAAGAAGAACAGAGTTTGATTCGCCGTGAGCCATATTGAAGTATGCACAGAGAGGGCTGGACATTGCATGTACCATTCCGAGACCGCCCTGGTCCATTGCTGCGCCTGCAAGGCAGCTTGCGATTGCCATGTCTTTTCTCGCTTCAATGTCATTACCGTTGGCACAAGCTCTCCAAAGGCTCTTTCCGATAAGTCTGATTGCTTCCTCTGCGTAGGAGTCTGTAAAAGGATTGGAGTTAAGACCTACATATGCCTCGATGGCATGAGTTAAGGCATCCACACCAGTAGTTGCGGTGAGATATCTGGGAAGTCCGGTCATGAGCTCAGGGTCGATGATCGCATATTTAGGGAAGAGCACATCACTGTTGATGCCCTTCTTGAGTTTTCTGTCGATGATTACCGCTACTCTTGTCACCTCAGATCCGGTTCCGGATGTGGTAGGGATAGCAATGAAAGGAAGGGAAGGATTCTCAAAAGGTACTCCGTTCCACTGATAATCTTCAAGGGGTCTGTCATTGGTTGCCAGAGCAGCCATGATCTTACCTACATCAGTAGGGCTTCCTCCGCCTAATGCTACAATGGTAGTAGGAGCAAAGGACTTAAGGTCATTCATCGCCTCGTTGACAAGATCTGCGGTAGGGTTGGGAACAATATCATTGTAGGTGTGGCAGGCTGCACCTGTCTCATCGATGATAGCTCTAACCTTGTCTGCCATTCCCAGTTTCTCAAGGCCGGGATCTGTTACGAGATAAACTCTGTCCTCTGATTTAAGGATCTCCTTAAGACTTGAAAGGGCACCAATACCGAATTTGATGTGTGTCGGCATAAAGTATCTGCTAGTTGCCATTTTTGTTTTCCTCCTGTCCCATTAAGTATTACAATACCTTCTTGTGTAATACCCGATGATGTAAAATATCTTCTCTGAAATACTCCTCTGTATAAAGTTCGGGTTCCCCGAAAATATCGTAGGCGACCTCACTGGTACACAGTATAGGGGTGTTAACAGGGAGTTTCATGATATCCGATAACTCCTCATCTATGATTCCGGCGAACAATTCTGTCAGGTCCAAATGAAGTTCGTTCTTTCCAAGGTCAGTTAAAAGTTCATAGATCGAAATAAAGTTATCAGCAAAGTCTTCTCCGGACTTAAACTCCGGAGTATAGGGGATGTAGTCCATACAGTAGATTACCGGAATCTCCCCCGCTCCGATCACCTGACTTATTTTGATCAGGTTACTGTTGACTTCAATATTCAGTTTTTCGGCTATCATTTCGTTCGCCTTAAGCTCCTCATACTTAACACTTAAGAGCTCAGGCTCAGCGCCTGCGTGGCGAATCATATCATAGAGACTCTCTTCAAGGTCCAGTCTGCAAATGGTGTTTACAACATCCTTATTGATGATGGTACCAACTCCGTGGATCCGGTTGACATAACCGTCCTGCTCAAGGACATCCAGGCAATCCCTTATCATAGTCCGGCTCACTCCCAGTCTTTCGGCAAGCTGAACCTCCGTGGGAGTTCTGGTACCGCCATCAGCAACTATTTTTTTAATAAGCTCTAATATGTCCAATCTGATTTCTGCCGAACGAGGTTCTTTATAGTTTCTCATTAAAATGCATTTCTCCAGATGGGTCTGATTGATTATTTTCTGTTACGTCTCCTGAGCAGGGAGGTCTTCAAATACCCGTTCACATAGTACATGATGGAGGTGATAACGGGCTCACAGAGCTGATCGTAACCCACCTCTGTCATCTTCAGCAGCGGAGTCCCTAAAGGAACCTCCAGCTTCAGACTCAGATCCTCATCCGCCACTTCCGCACTTATCTCTGTAAGACAGGTATGGACGTCAAGTTCCATCTGTCCTACCAGGTATTGATAGAGGGCTTTGGCATCCTCCTCCCTGAGGCTGCTCAATTCTGTGGTATCCCTTGGAATACAGTCCCTGCAGAGGATCACCGGCTTATCATCCGCAGTGATCACTCTCTCATTGATGATTATCTCATCTCCCTCCCGGATCCACAGCTTATCCGCGGTGGAAGCGTAGGCTGATCTAATTTCTGTAATCGAGTACTTGATGCCGGGTTCAAATCCCGCTTCTCTGACCATGGACTCAAACTCTTTCTCCATATCCATACGGTTTTTGAGTCTGATTACATGATGGTTGATTATTGTTCCTATCCCATGCTTTCGGGATACAAAGCCATTTTTCTCCAGCCGGCAGAGTGCCTCCCTGATGACCGGCCGGCTGACTCCCATAAGGGCAGCAAGCTTGTTCTCCGGAGGGAGCTGCCTGCTCTCCTTAAAATCACCGGATTCCATCATCTGATAAAGCTTTGAAGCAATCTCTTCTGCTTTTGTTCTTCCGCTGTTGTTTGTCATGGCATCCTCATTATTAGAATAAATTGGGCGTTCTTACTCCCCACTGGTTGTTTCCGAGTCCGAGAACGGAAGCAAGCTCATTGGCATTCTCCTGAACTTTTGCCATCACTCTCTCCTCATCGATAGTAGTAATTACTTTGTTCTCCATAATCACTTTGCCGTTAATGATCACTGTATCCACATTGTTCGGTGAAGAACAGTATACCAGGGAGCTGACCGGATCATATACCGGAACTGATCTGTGGTACATGGGATCGTATAGGAAGAGATCTGCTCTCTTGCCCACCTCTATGGATCCGATCTGAGCTTCCTTTCCAATTGCTTTTGCACCGCCAAGGGTAGCAAACTCAAGAACGGTCTGAGCCGGCATAACCGCCGGATCCTTATGTGCCGCCTTCTGAAGAAGGGCGGTTGTCTTAAGCACCTCGATCATATCCTGAGAATCGTTGGAGGCCGCACCGTCACAGGCAAGGCTGATGGTAAGTCCCTCCTCCTGCATTCTGATGATGGGAGCCGCTCCATTTCCAAGTATCATGTTGGAAACCGGATTGTGGCTGATCTTGACGTCATTCTTCTTGAAATAATGAAGATCTGTGTCATCGGTAAGAACGGTGTGAACTGCAATAAAGTCAGGGCCTAAAACTCCCAGGTCATCCAGGAACTCGGTACACTTCTTGCCTTTTACCTGTATGCAATATTCATCATCGTCTATGGTCTCGTTAAGGTGCATGGTGATGAGCATTCCGGTCTCATCAGCTACCTTTCGCATCTCCCTGAAACAGTCATCAGTGATATCGAAAATGATGCCCGGTGCCATGCACACATCGACGCGATCGTTATCTTTAAGCTCATTGTGAAGCTTAAGGAGATTATCGAAGTAAATCTGCTCCGATTCAAAATAGGAAACATTGAATTCCGGAGGAAAAGCTTCCGCGTTGATCTTGCCGCTGCCCAAAATTCCTCTGATTCCTATATCGTTCATAGCCCTCACTACACCCTCGTTAGTTCCGGGAACCGCATGGGCATACATGTAATCCAGAATGGTGGTACATCCGGAGTGAATTGATTCCATACATCCAAGGAGTGCCGCATAGTAGCAGATTTCGGGATCCAGTCTGTGAAGAGAAGGTCTGATGGTGGAATCCAGCCAGTCAAAAAGACGAAGATCTCTTCCAAGACCCTTGAACATAGTCTGGAACATGTGCATGTGAGTGTCCACAAGTCCGGGAAAAGCTGCTTTGCCCTGACCGTCGATCACTCTGTCCGCCTGAATATCTCCGGGACATTCCCCTTCACCAACGGCTTTGATCACTCCGTCAGCAATGGCTATATAGCCTCTCCGGATAACTTTTCTGTCACCGTCCATTGTTACAACGTAAATATTACTGATAATTAAATCAACTTTCATGGTTATTCCTCATCCGAAATACCGGCAATTCTTTTTGCAAGTTCTTTCTTGGCTGCCATGTCACACTGACGTCCGATCATGATCCTCTGAGCCTGAGGTGATCCTGCTCCGTGAAGTGATTCGGTTCTGTATCCTACAGCCGCAGCACCGAGACACATGTTCTCGATGAATCTCAGAAGTTTCTGTCTGTCTTTTACGGATACCCCTTCCTTACCCTTGAAGTACTTGTCGCAGATCTCTCCGATAGTCTCTCCGTTGTTTCCTACCACTGTATCCGACTCAAAGTCTTTCTGGGAAGGCATGGTAACCATAAGTCCTCCCGCAATGTCCTCCGCCAGCCGAACGATCTCATAGGGATATCTGGTTACGTTCTGCTTGCACACATTAGCCAGGAGCATATCGATCTGGTAGTTTCCCGCCTTGGTGGGACAGCCTTCGCAGGAGCAGGCTATTCCACAGGAATAGAGGGTCTCATTCAGATGTACCATCTCGATAAGTTTGTCCTTGATGTGAGAGGCCTTTTCAACACCGTTATATTCTGCAGCCAGGGCCGCTGCTCCGATGAGGGTATCACCCACACCTACTTTGCAGCCGCCGTAGCTCTGTCTGTGGTATCCGGCAAATCTCTCCACCATCATTCCCGCAAATTCGTACTCTCCGTTCATAAAGATGTACTCATTTGGTATGAATACGTGGTCCAGAACCACCAGAGCCTCCTGGCCTCCGAACTTCGCATTTCCCACGTCGATGCTGCAGCCCTCCAGCTTTCTGGTGTCACAGCTCTGTCTTCCGTAGATCATGTAGATTTCCTCGGCATCTGCAGGACAGGCAAAAGAAACGGCATAGTCTCTGTCCGCCTCTCCCATGGAGATGGTAGGCATAAAAATGATCCAATGGGAATTAAGTGCTCCCGTCTGGTGGCACTTTGCACCGTTAACAACGATTCCGTCAGGACGTCTCTCCACCACGTGAAGGAACATGTCCGGATCCGCCTGCTGATGAGGCGCCTTACTTCTGTCCCCCTTGGGATCCGTCATAGCTCCGTCTACCGTGAGGTCGTTGTCCTGAACGTGAATGATAAATCTCTTGAAATTCTCGTGATAATTTGTTCCGTACTTCTCATCGATTTCAAAGGTCGTGGAGAATACAGAATTAAACGCGTCCATTCCCACACAGCGCTGGAAACAGCTTGCAGTCTTCTGACCGAGAAGTCTCTGCATCTTAACTTTCTTCACCAAATCCTCCGGGGACTGATGGAGATGGGTAAACCTGTTGATTTTCCGGCCTGTGAGGCTTGAAGTTGCCGTCATGATGTCCTCATACTCGGGGTTCTTAGCCAGAGCATAAGTCATGGCAACACAGTTGATGCTGGGAGCGATCATAGGATGATCCACCCAGTTCTCGATGCGCTCTCCGAACATATATACCCGGGTATTCATCTCTCTAAGGCTGTCAACATATTCTTTTGCACTTTTTAATGCCATCTGATGCGCCTCCTATCTCATTGCCAGAGTAACCTCGCCGGTTGCGGCCAGTTCTCCGTTGTCAAAAACCTCTGCACTGCAGGTAGCAATTGCCTTCTCTGCCCGCTCCTTGATGAGTTCCGCTTTGATCACAATAGTATCCCCGGGAAGTATCTTCCTCAAAAAACGCACATTGTTGATTCCGAGAAACAAAGGGGTCTTTCCGGCATAGCACTCCTTAGTCATCAAAAGTACATCTGCTGCCTGAGCCATACTCTCCACCGTGTAAACTCCGGGAAGAACCGGCTCATCAGGAAAATGACCTTTAAAGATCTCCCTTTCGGGATCAACGAAAAAATTCGCGGTGATGCGCTCTCCCGGCAAAAGTTCCTCCACCTCTGAGAGCAAAAGCATAGGATCCCTGTGAGGGATGATATTCATGATCTCTTCTCTGTTTAACTTCATCTGTATGTGCCCCTTATACTGACTATTCTAAATTTTTCATAAGGACCCGTATCAATACGGGTCCTTATACAATTCTGACTGTCTGTCTATGCCCACTTGAAATCGGAAAGGTTGTCACTCACTTCCTTGAGATAGCGAGCTACTGGACCACCGTTGGAAATTCTGTGGTCGTGGGTGATAGTAAGATTCATTACATGTTCAATGAAAATACCGCCATTTTTTATAACCGGCTTCTCAAAGATAGAACCGCAGCCGAGGATGGTAGGCTCTGCACCGTTAAGTACAGGAGTTGTGTATGTCACATTGTACATGCCAAGGTTTGTGATGGAGGTGATTCCGCCGCCGAAATCATCTGATGTGAGCTTGTTGTTCTTAGCTCTGTCAACGATATCAGAGAGATCGATACAAATCTGGCGAAGATCCTTTAAGTTTGCATCTCTGATCACAGGTACCACAAGTCCGTTGGGAACATCTACCGCAACACCGATATCAATCTTATTTGTGATCTTGATGTGCTTATCATCAACATACTGTGTTCTTACAGCTTCGTGGTTTTCAAGAGCCATGGCAACTGCTTTAACGATAAAAGCAGTGTAGCTGAGCTTCACGCCGACAGCTGAATACTTGGGCTTAAGCTGCTTGTAAAGCTTTGTGAGGTTCTCCACATTGATCTCTGTCATGATGCGGGCCTGAGCTGTTCCGTGAACACTGTTGTACATAGCCTTGCAGATAGTCTGCTGCATTGAGGACATTTTGATGATCTGATCTCCGTCCTGAACTGTTGCGGCAACCTGAGGTGCTGCCCCTGATGCCTTGGGAGCAGCTGCGGGAACTGCTGCGGGAGCCGGAGCTGCCGGTGCTGCCGCAGGTGCTGCAGGCTCTGCTTTTGTTGCCGGGATACCGTTAGCTTTGACATCGGCGATCGTGATAGCTCCGCCGATTCCGGTTCCGGTGATATGTGCATAGAGAAGGTTGTTCTCCTCAGCATACTTCTTAGCTCTTGGTGTGATATTCACATCGGCAGGATCCTTAGCGGGAGCATCCTTTGACACACCATTCTTCTTCACATCATCTATGGTGATGGCTCCGCCGATTCCGGTACCCTTGATATGAGCATATGAAAGACCCTTCTCCTCAGCGTATTTCTTAGCTCTCGGTGTGATATTCACATTAACGGGAGCTGCAGGAGCAGGTGCCGGTGCTGCCGCAGGTGCTGCGGGTGCCGCTTCGGGAGCAGGTGCCGCTGCCGGTGCACCGCCGGTAAATGCACTGATATCTGTTCCGGGTTCTCCAAGGATAGCAATAGGAGTTCCGCACTCAACAGTCTCATCCACATCTACAAGGATCTTGAGAAGAGTTCCCTCAAACTCTGATTCTGCGTTATTGGTGAGCTTCTCGGAATTAACCTCAGCTATAGCCTGACCCTTGGAGATATGATCTCCCTCTTTGACGAGCCACTCGGCAATGGTGCCTTCCTCCATGGATAAACCAAACTTGGGCATGGGAACTAATTTAACATTCGCATCAGCGGCTGCCTTTGCAGGATCTGCAGGCGCTGTTTCGGGAGCAGGTGCCGCTGCGGGAGCTGCCTCTCCTCCAAGAAGAGCACTGATATCCTCTCCGGCCTCACCTATGATGGCGATGGGAGTTCCGCATTCAACTGTATCGTCTACCTCTACCAGAATCTTGAGGAGGGTTCCCTCGAACTCTGATTCTGCATTATTGGTAAGTTTCTCTGAATTTACTTCGGCAATTGCCTGTCCCTTGGAGATGTAATCTCCCTCTTTGACAAGCCACTCGGCAATGGTGCCTTCTTCCATAGATAAGCCAAACTTAGGCATCGGTACTTTAACAGCCATCTCTAATTCCTCCTCTGCTATTGATTATTCATTTACAAAACTAGCTCTAAGTACGTCATAGTTGATCTCACCGCTGCTAACACATTTTCCGGTGTTAACATTGTGAATATTTACAAGACCGATGGAGTGAACATCCAGGGGAATGTTGAAGAAGTTGCAGCCTGCATCCACAAAGATCTTCTCAAAAGGAATTCCGTAAAGAGGAGATGAATGCTTGGCAACAAGAGTAGGTGCAACCTTCTCAATAGTCTCATCATCTGAATCCACCCAAAGTTCAACTGTACTTCCGTAGATCAGCGCATCGTTAATTCTTCCCATTGTCTTGTTCTCATCCTTCACAATAGGAGCAATAGGAGCATGTCCCCTTGCCATTACAATACACTCGGGAGTGATGATTCCGCCTCTGTAAAGCTTGTTGCAGGTCTGCTCGATGATTCTCGCGGAAACCTGCATTGAGGCAGCAATACAAGTTGAATTACTTACTAAAATGTATGTGTTCTCCGGTGCCACATGGCAGGAGTTCGCAATCGTCATTGCAAGTTCCTCGGTAGGGAACTTAACCGCCTGGAGACACACCACCGCTTTGTCCGTGCAGGTGTCTCTGTAAGGTGTCTGATGAATGTAAAAATCATCTTCCGCAACCGCCTGGCTTCTTGCAGGGCCGGAGGCGATTGTGGCATATTCACCGGAACCAAGTCTCCAGTCCGCCATCTCCGCTCCCACGCAGGCAATCATCGGCTGATCGATAAACACCTCCACCGATGAGAAAGAATATCTGTCATCCAGCTTGAATTCTCCAAGGCTTACAATTCCGAGATCACCCATTGTAGCTCTTGTAAAAAGCAAAGCTGCCTTCCAGCTGCCCTTGCAGTTGAGTCCCATGTCGACAACTGTAGCCCCGCACTTAAGTACGGTCACTTCGCAGCCAATAGCTTCAGGGTTCGACAAAATTTCATTTACTACGCCCATTGTGTTTTCTGTTAAGCTGAACATACAAGTCCCTCCGTAAAAGATAGGTATTACCTTTACCATTATAATCCCTTTTCTGTATTAATCAAGAGGTAAAATTAAATAGGTATTACCTTTTGACCATTATCTATTGACATTATGCACCAAAATCTATACAATTTAAACGGTTACATTTAACAAAAATAACGAGGAAGTATTATGCAACATTTCGATTATCTAATTAAGGATGTATCTTTGGTCTCCGGAGAGACAGGTTTTGATGTCGCTGTTAAGGATGGAAAGATCGCTGAAATTGCCCGGGGAATTGCCGGAAGTGCTGACGAAGTTATTGATGCCGCCGGACGCCTTGCAGCTCCCGCTTTTGTGGATTCCCACACTCACCTGGACAAGGCCATGAGTGCTCAGAATTTCGATGCCAACGGCCTCGGGGAAGCCATCGGTCAGTCCAGGGCTTTTCAGGATTCCGTTCCTATTGATAAGGTCAGAGACAACGTTAAGGAGAGGGCTTCCATTGTTCTTGACTGGGAGGCTGCCAACGGCACCTGCGCCATCAAATCACATGTCCTTTTGGATGAGAAGTGGGGAATGGAGGCGCTCTACGCTCTCAATGAACTCAAGGAGGAATACAAGGACAAGATTCAGGTCCTCAACATCACCCCCTATGACCCTGCTTTTGACAAGGAATGGAGAGAAGCTGCTTCAAATGGACAAATCGATTTTATCGCCGGATATCCGGGTCTCCTTGGGGGAGATGACTACGCGGCTGAAACTGATTTTCTTTTTGATCTGGCAATGGAGTACGACCTCCCCCTTGACCTTCATGTCAATGAAGCGGACGCTCCTGACCTCAGATGTTTCGAGTATGTCATCAACAAGACGCTTGAGACCGGACTTAAGGGAAGGGTGACATGTGGTCACGTTACCGGAATGAATGCGGTTCCCGATGAGCAGGCAGCTGAAGATATCGCCATTGCAAAAGAAGCCGGAGTAAACATTATCACTCTCCCTTCCTGCAACATGTATCTCATGGGTCGTGACGACAAACAGCCCGTTCGCCGGGGACTCACAAGAGTTCATGAATTCCTTGAAGCCGGAGTGAATATCTCTTTTGCATCGGACAATATTCGGGATCATTTCCGTCCTTTCGGAAACGGCGATATGCTGGAGGAGGCGCTTTTCACCGCTCAGTGTATCCAGTACGGCACGGTGGAGCAGCTTCGGAAGGTTTTTGCCATGGGTACGATTAACCCTGCCGCAAACTGTCTCCTCAAGGACTACGGTCTTAAATCCGGCTGCAATGCAAGCTTCAATCTTTTCAGAGAGAAAACTGTCAACGATGCGATAATATCCCAGCACCCCAGAACCCATGTGTTCCACAACGGCAAGCTGATTGCAAAGAACGGATTATTATTATAGTTTTTCATAATAGGAGGTAATTACAAATGGTTAAGATTCTTGGCATCTGCGGAAGCCCCAGAAAGCAGTCCACTTATTACGCACTTCAGCAGGCTCTCGAAGCTGCAGAGGCTGAAGGCGATGTTGAAGTAGAACTCGTCTCCCTTCAGGGCAAAAAATTCAACCCCTGCATTGCCTGCAACAAGTGTATCCGGGATAACAGCCCCATCTGCACTCTTTACAAGGATGACATCACCCCTTTCCTTGAGAAGTTCCACGAGGCAGACGGAATTATTCTGGCTTCACCCGTTTACGAGATGTGTCCCACACCTCAGATGTCCGCTTTCCTCTCAAGATTCAGAGGCGGCTGGGTAGTTCTCAGCAAGAACCCGGATCTTTTTGCTAAGAAAGTTGGCGGTGCCATCGCAGTTGGCGGCACAAGAAACGGCGGTCAGGAGCACTGCATCAAGAGCCTCATGGGATTCTTCCACACCAACGGCTATACCCCCGCAAACGGCGGTCTCTGCATGTACGAAGGTGCCTGCGTATGGAGCCAGGACAAGGGTGCTGAAGGTGCTAAGGAAGATGTTGAAGGCATGATCCGCTGCAGAAGACTTGGTCAGAAGGTTGCCCGACTTGCCAAGTCTCTCAAGGACACCAAGGAATTCGACGAGACCCCCATCCAGGTATTCAATCTGGAGAAGGTTGAGAAGAATTAATTCTTAATTATTTTCAGAAGGACAACGACCTGCACTTTTGTGGTGCAGGTCGTTTTGTAATGTTATGAGTTTTTAATGATCTTCATCCCCGGCCACTATAGCCAGTTCCCCCAAAGTCACTGCCCGGACAGGGGACCTGGGGGTAATGGTCTTTTCAGGGATATCTTCGCTCCCGAGAGTCTTTTTGATGATCTGCATGAGGACTCTCTGGCAGGTACGGCCCTGACAGGCTCCCATGCCCGCCCGGGTGTATCTTCTCACATCTCCCGGGGAGACAAGTCCCAGCTCCAGGGCTTTTTTTATTTCTCCGTATGTCACTTCCTCACATCGGCATATAATTGTTGAATCGTCCATAGCCGCCTACCTTTCAAATCTCATGGGATCATATTCCCTCACATCGTAACCCGGATCCTCTCCCAGAAGCATCCTTTTGGTCATCGCTCCAAGGACCGGTGCCATGACTAGGACACTTACATACCCCGAGGAGATAAACAGATTGTCAAAAGGCTTCACGAAGCCAAAGAAAGGCTGTCCCCCCGGCACAAAAGGCACCGGCGTGATCCAGCTTCTGATTATCCTGCTTCCGGAAAAGCCCGGGAAATACTCAAGAACCGAAGCCGCCATATCCCTTAAGTAGGATGCCGGCATAGCCCCCATCATCTCCGGTCCGATGTGGATCCGCTCTGCTACCAGGAGATTCCCGTGCACATCCGGAATGAGAGCCGGCTCCATGGCATCAATGGGGGCTACATTCTCCCAGCCCACTTCCATGGCCATCCTTCCGGCGGCCTGCTCGTCTCTTATTCTGGGATTTGCAAAAGGATACACCCCGTGACGAAGTTCGCATCCCCCTCTCTCCGCCACCATAGCGGCGCCGTTGATGTAATACTCATGAAGATCAAATCCCACTTTTGCCATAAGTTCCCGGCTCCAGGCACCCGCCGCCACCACAAACTGTCCGGCATAGATCGTGTCCGAAGGAGTTTTTACTCCAAGGATCCGGTGATCCTCATAAATAAAATCCACAGCCGGAGTGTAGGGATACCAGTCTCCTCCGTATTCCCTAAACCGCTTAAAGTAGCCGTAGACTACTTTCATGGGATCCATCTGCCACTGTTCCAGATAGAGAGCCCCGTTGACCTTTTCAAGGCAAAAGCCCGGCTCCAACTCTCTTATGGTCTCATTGTCAATGATATCGCTTACGAATCCGTGGCTTTTGTAGGTGTCGCTTAAGGCCTTTGCCTCCTTCCGCTCCTTCTCCTCCTGCATAAAAATAATGAGGTTAAGCTTTTGGAACATAGTGTCGACTCCAAGAGTCTCATTTAAATTTCGATACTCTGTCAGGCTGTCCCTGCAAAGCTCCATGGCGGTATTGTCACTTGCCCCTTCAAAAAGCAAAAGGCCTGTATTCGCTGAAGAAGCCCCCCTGGAGAGACCTCCGGCGTCCAAAAGAGCCACCTTCTGTCCGCTTTTTGCCAGTTCGTATGCCGCGGTCACTCCAATAAGCCCGGAGCCGATCACGGCTACATCATATATCTTTCTCACTGCTCAAGCCTCCAAAAATCAATTCCTCTGACTTCAAAGGCAAAAGCCTTTGGCACCGCAAGCTTCAAAAGCCAGGTCTTATCTGCCTTCATATCCTTAACTGCGGTAACTTCCCCCTGACACACAAATCTTCCCTGCCGGTCAAGAGCCCTGACCTTGTCTCCCACCTTGGGCAACGGAAGGTACTCATAGGGGATACCGATCTCAGAAAGTTCCTCACTGTAATTCAGATTTACCAGAAAACATGCCATTCCGGGACAAGCCGTCACGCACCTTCCGCAGCCGATGCAGGCGCGGAGATCCAGCTTCGGCACATTTGTGATCTCCCCTCCTATAGTGATTGCTCCCACGGGGCAGGACGCCTCGCAGGGGTTACAGGCAATTCCCTGGCAGCACTCTATCACCGCCTTGGTTCGATCAAATGCCTCATAATCCTTTGCTGAGGGAAGCTCTCCTCTCCTGGTCACCTTTTTTCTAAGGGCAAAAAGACGGGATTTGATCTCTTCTGCCTTTGCATCCGCAGCTTCTCTCGTCTTAAGCCCAAGATAAGACAATACATATTCCCCGGCCTTAAGGCCCTCCTCCAGAGCGATGGAGGCCTCCTCCACCCCAGCGGTATCCCCCGCCACAAAAACTCCGGGAAGGCTAGTCATCATGGTGTCGTCAAAGTCGGGGATTATCTCTTTTTTGCCCGGACGCCTTGTGAGAGCAGTTCCCGCCTGGGCTCCGTTTTTGACCAGAGGGGACAGTCCCACCGCAATGCAGATGGTGTCCGCCGGAATTTCAAATTCTGTTCCCGGAATCTGATCAAATTTTTGATCAACTGCGGCGATGACTGCTTTTTCCACCCGGTCCTCTCCCTCAGCTCTCACTATGGTGTGGGAAGTGTAAATGGGCACTCCTGCCCTTTTGATCTTGTTGGCGTGAACCTCGTAGCCTCCGATTTCCCGGGCCGCCTCCACCACCGCTTCCACCCGGATCCCGGTCTGAAGCAGCTGGTAGGACACGATGAGCCCCACATTTCCGGCGCCCAGAATCACTACCCTTTCTCCGCACTTCACACCATACTGATTTACCAGCGTCTGAGCTGCCCCGGCAGTGATGACCCCGGGCTTTGTCCATCCCGGAAAAACCGCGGCGTTCTCCCCGGCTCCTACCGCTATAACCACTGAGGTTCCGAAAAACTCAAAAGTCTTCTCACCATTCGCTCCGCAAACCAGGTATCCCTTATCGCACTTTTCCATGCTGTAAGCAGTCATATTGAAAAAAAACTCTGCTCCCCGATCCTTTGCCTCAGAAAATAGTTTTTCTCCCAGGCGAAAGCCCCGGATTCCGGCGCACACTCTGGCGGATCCGAAGAATTTGTGAATTTGTTTGTTCAGCTGTCCCCCGGGGTAACCGTTGGCCTCCAGGACTGCGACTTTTCCCCCTCCGGCGGAGATGGCGGAAGCCGCGGCAAGCCCCGCAGGCCCTGAACCGATCACTACTGTGTCATATCTGTACATATGCAGCTCCAAATGGTAAATATGTGAAAACTCCCTCTGCTTATCAAAACAAAGGGAGTAAAATGAACTGTTATTTCTCTTCAAAACAAGGAAGTGTCACATCTTCAAGCAGTCTGAAATGATCATAGAAGACCTTGGTTCTCTCTTTGTCCTCAGGCTCGTTGTTCTTCAGATGTTCCACAAGTCTTCTTCCCTTGTCATAAAGCTCTTGTAATTTCTCTTCGTTGTCCTTGACTGCAACCCAGGAGGTGTTGGGGATGAGAATCTCTTCCCAGGGATATGCATTCAGATCGTTGAAGCAGAAATATCCCACTTTCAGATGGCTGTCAAAAACCTTAGCCCCATGATTTCCGCTCACACATATCTGAACACCGGGCTTGCGCCTGGGCATGTTGCTTCCGAAAGTCATGGTCTTAGTCACCGGGTCTTTACCGATTGCAACAAATGGATAGACCCTGTCTACAAAAGTCTTGAAGCTTCCGGGAATATCTCCGTAAAAAGTAGGTGTTCCCAGCACATAAGCATCGCACTCAATGAGCGCCTCGTGAAGCTTCGGCATATCATCGCCTTTGATTACGCACTTATCCGTCTTCTCGCATACCCGGCAGCCCACACAGGGTTTGATGTCATAGTCATTGATATAGTAGATTTCAGTCTCTGCCCCTGCTTCTGCGGCACCTCTCAAAAGTTCCTTGGCTGCAGTGGCAACATTTCCATTATGACTGTGGCTTGTTACAAATGCTGCAATTTTCATAATAAATACCTTCTTAGATTAATGCTAGTCTTCCATTCTCTTATAAGCTTCATCAAGGCTGAGACCTTCATGTACAAGTCCCTTAAGAGTAGCGATGAAGCGATCGGGATGAGCATTGCCCCAGATGTTTCTTCCGATAGCAACACCGTGAGCACCTGCCTTCATAGCACCCTCAATGTTAGCAAGGAAGTCGTAGTCTGACTTTGTCTTAGCTCCGCCAAGAACGAGGATAGGAAGGCCTTCGCATCCGTCTACTACTTCCTCGTAACCGGGACGATAAGCCATCTTAAGTGCATCAGCACCCCACTCAGCAGCGATACGAGCGCCGATCTTAAGGCTCTCAAGGTTTACACACTCAGGAGCGTTGAATCCGCCGGGTACTACCTCAGCAATGAGGGGCATTCCGTAGATATCGCACTCTCTTCTCAATGCGCCGCAAATCTTCATGAATCCTCTCTCAAGAGAAACATCACCGGCAGGGTTGGGACCGCCGTTGAAGATAACTGCATCTGCGCCGGCTCTTACTGCTTCCTCAACTGTTACGGAAAGCTCAGAATCTCTGGAGTTTGTGATGTAGTCAGTGCAAGGGAAATCACAACGAACGATAACACCTGTGCGAGCAAGAATAGACTCATACTTCTTTAAGATACCGATGTTTACAAGGACACCGTCAGTACCTGCATCAATAACCTTCTGTAATGTAGCTGCTGCTGACTCGATACCAGCCATAGGACCTGAGTTGCAGCCATGATCCATTGCTGTTACGATTGCGTTTCCATCTGCCTGGAAAATGTTAGCAAGACGTTTGATTTTTCCCATTTTAATTCTCCTTATTATTAACTCATGTAATACCAATGTAAACGGTTACATCATTATTGTACTCTTTTTTAACAAAGATTACAAGCACTAATTCTTAAACGCAGGTAAATCCGCCGTCCACCAGCATGACCGAACCCGTCATGAAAGATGCCCCTTCCCCTGCAAGGAAAAGACACGCGGAGGCGATCTCCTCCGGCTCACCAAGCCTCTTCATAGGAAAAAGCTGGGCGAATTCATTGCAGGCCTCCTCCCCGTCTTTTAGCATCATGGGAGTTCTTGTGCCTCCGGGACAGAGGGCATTGCAGCAGATTCCAAATTCTGAGTACTCCGCCGCAAGGCTCTTTGTGAACTGGATTACCGCCCCTTTGGTGGAAGAATAAGCCTGAAGTCCACCGGCTCCTACTGTTCCGGCGGTGGAACCAAGATTTATTATCCTGCCTCCTCCCTGGGCTTTCATCCGGGGAATAAAACATTTGCAGGTGATGAAAGTCGCATCCACATTCACCGCGAAAGACTCTCTCCAATCCTCCAGGGACATGGTCTCCACTGTTCCATAGACGCTGATACCGGCACTGTTCACCAGAACATCGATCCTCTCATTCTCCGCAAGTATCTTCTCACACGCTTTAAAAAGCGCCTTGTCATCTTTCACATCGCACTTGATAAACTCCATTCCGAGGGAGCGAAGTTCCTCCCCCTTGGTCTCGTTTCGTCCGATACCAATGACTTTGGCCCCCTGGGCTGCAAACATTTTTGCCGATGCCTCTCCGATTCCTGAAGTGGCACCGGTGATTACTACTGTTTTACCGTCAAACTGCATTTTGCGCCTCCTGACTATTTGTTGTTAATTGCCGCAAGGATCTTTTCCGGAGTGAAGGGCATATCCCAGAGATCGGTTCCAAGAGCATTGTTTATGGCTCCCATTATCGCCGGGGCAGAAGGAACGATAGATGCCTCTCCGATACTCTTGCCTCCGAAAGGACCTCCGTGCTCATAGTTATCTATGAATTCCACCTGAATATCCGGCATATCCGATGCCCTGGGCACCCGATATCTTCTGAATCCGGCATTTGTGGCCTTACCCTTGTCGTCAAAATTAATTCCCTCAAAAAGTGCCATTCCGATACCCTGGAGGATCGCACCCTCGATCTGTCCGGTGAGCATCAAAGGATTGAGGGGAGTTCCCACATCATAAACCGCCAGGTACTTTCCAAGGCGGACTTCTCCGGTAGTCTTATCCACCCTTGCCTCCACGAAATGAGCTCCGTAGCTTCCCGCATTGTGGGAAGAATTGTAGGAAACCACTTCAATAAGCTTTTCCTTCTTATGAAGATAGGTATAGCTGGCGATGTCCTCTCTGGTGGCGGTTTTGCCGTCGGTCAGACAGCAGAACACTCCGTCTTCGTAACGTATCTCATTCTCGTCACAGCCAAACAACTCTGAGGCCGCTTTTGTCATGGACGCAATCAGCTTGCGGCTCACCTCCCAGACAGAGGAAGATGCCGACCAGGTGTTTCGGCTGGCTCCGGCACCCATGTCATAGGGGCAGGTTTTGGTGTCCGAGTGAGTGAAGCCCACCTGCTCCAGGGGCATCTGAAGGGTCTCCGCTACCACCTGGCGAACCAAAGTGTAGGTTCCCGCTCCGTGATCTGTGACCGCACAGCGCAAAAAGACAGTTCCATCCTCATTTAGGGAAATCTCAGACACAGTGATATCCGAGGCAAAAGGAGCAACTCCGTTGCCGTGCATACCCACCGCAACACCCACTCCGTAGGCATAACGATCGCCGCTCTTTCTCTTTGCTTCTTCCTTTCTCCTCTCCCATTCAAAGATCTCGGCCCCCTTTATGAGAGCTTCCTTGACTCTTGCGGATCTGAGGCTCTCTCCTGAGGCGGGATCTTTTCCGAAAGGCTCGATCAGATTCTTCCTTCTGAATTCCACCTGATCCATACCCAGGGCATTCGCTGCCTTATTCACCATGAGTTCCAGTTCCGCAAATATTGCCGGGGAGCCGAAACCTCTCATTGCTCCTCCGGGAGGAAGGTTGGTGTAGGCGGCATAGCCGTTAAAACGCATGTTGGGAGTGTCATACATCTTGAACATCTTGCCGCACATAGCTGCAAGCACGTTGATGCTGGCGCCGCAGTAAGCTCCCGCATTCATGTAGGTATCTACTCCAAAGCCCGTGATCTTTCCTTCTTTAGTCACACCCATTTTGCCGTAGAGTTTATAGATATGACGGCCGAAAGTGCTTATCATGGCCTCAGTGCGGTTAAGTCTTATCTTCACCGGATAACCTCCGGCTTTTTTGCTGAGAATAAGCGCCGGACCCTCCAGTATAACTCCGTCCTTACCTCCAAAGGACCCGCCAATGTCGGTACCGTGAAGCATTATTTTGGAGATTGGAATATCAAAAAGTCTGGAGAGAGTCACCTGATTCCGGTATACCGCCTGCATAGGTCCCCAGATTTCCAGCTCATCGTTGTTCTTCCACTGACAGATTGTCATGTGGGGCTCAATTGTTGCGTGGTGGACAAAGGAAGTCTTAAGCTCCTGGCTCACCACCAGATCCGACTCCTCAAGCGCCTTATCCACGTCCCCGGCTGAAGATTTCTGTTCTTTGAGCAGGTTGCCTTCGGGATAAACCAGAGGGGCACCTTCCTTTAATGCTTCCTCCTCATTGAAGACTGCCGGGAGGATCTCGTATTCCACCTCAATAAGCCGAAGGGCTTTTGCAGCAATCTCCTCTGTATCCGCTGCCACTGCAGCAATTCTGTCCCCCACAAATCTGGGTTCATCTTCCAGTGGAGTTTCGGTTCCGGGGATGCTGTCGTGATACCATCTCCAGTGGCTGTTGAACTTGTTCTTCGGGTTATCCTTATAAGTAACAACCGCTCTCACTCCGGGAAGTGCCTCCGCCTTGCCGGTATCGATGGATACGACTCTGGCATGGGCATGAGGTGAAAAAAGTATCTTTCCGTGAAGCAGATTTGCCATACGAAGGTCGTCACCGAAAGCCATCGCCCCGGTTGCCTTCTGTTTTGCGTCAATGTCGGGGGTTCCCTGTCCAATGTATTTTCCTACATATTTCTTCATCTTATCGGCCCTCCTTATCTGAAAGGCGGGAAGATGCCAGTTCAATCGCCTCAATTATCTTCTCATAGCCGGTACAGCGGCAGAGATTGTTATCTAAAGCATCAATGATTTCTTCTCTGGTGGGACTGGGGTTTTTGTCTAATAAAGCGACAGCAGTGATTACCATTCCGGGGGTACAAAAGCCACACTGAATCGCCCCCGCATCAATAAAGGCCTGCTGTACCGGATGCAGCCCGCCTCCGGCACTGAGGCCTTCAATAGTCGTGATGTTCTTGCCGTCCATGTTTCTGGCAAGCAATACACAGGAATTGAGTGCCTCACCATCCACGAGAACCTTACATGCCCCGCAGTCAGAAGTTCCACATCCGTATTTCGTACCTGTGAGAGTTAATTCCTCCCTCAGCAAATGGAGTAATGTCCATTTCTCATCAACTGCAATAGATAGTGTCCTTCCATTAATAGTAACATTAATGTTTTTCATGATACCTCCGATCTCATTGCATTTGTTTTTTGCCGAATACCGGGCTCTTCAATTTGTTTTTTGCCTGTGGGGCAGGCTCTTCAATTTGTTTTTTGCCAAATGGCAGGCTCTTCAAAAGCAATACTATAGAATTGTGAATTGTAAAGTCATTATATCACTACTTTGCTTCTTTTTCAAAAAATTCTCCTGTTTTTGGTCCAAGATTTCCTTTTCTTCCGGTCCAGATCAAAACGATGATGGTAACAATGTAGGGAATCATCTGGAAATACTGGTAAGGGGCATCCGTCATGGCAATCTGCATACGAAGCTGGAAAGCGTCCGCCAGACCAAAAAGGATAGAAGCCAGCGCCACGCCTATAGGATTCCAGCGTCCAAAGGACAGTGCGGCCAGGGCGATCCAGCCTTTACCGGCACTCATATCTTCCACGAAAGTGTTGATATTTCCGATGGAGAGGGCCACTCCGCCTATAGCTGCCATCACTGAAGACACGATGGTGGCAATGTAGCGAATCTTAACTACCTTGATTCCCAGGGAGTCCGCTGCATGGGAGTTCTCGCCGCAGGAAACGTGATTAAGACCGGCCATGGTCTTGTACAGATAAATGTAGGTGAAGATCACCATAAAGATGGCGATGAACACGAAAATATTCTGCTTAAAAATGATAGGTCCGATTACAGGGATATTCCGAAGAACCGGAATTCCTGCGTTGGAAAAACCCTTAACCTTTACTGTGGTGGTGGTTGAGGAGGCAAAAATTGCTCTGAAGGTGTAGGCGGTAATACCGGTACAGAAGATATTGATACCGGTACCGATTACCGCGTGGTTTCCTCCACAGGTAAGGGTGAAAAATCCGTGAACCAGTCCAAGCAATGCACCGCAGAGGATTCCAAGGAAGAGTCCCATAAAAGGACTTCCGGTGTAGTAGGATCCGATAACTCCCGCAAGAGATCCGGTGAGGACGCAGCCCTCAAGGCTGATGTTTAGGACACCTGAGCGACTGGCATAAACGCCACCCAGTGAAGCTAAAAGTATAGGACAGGAAAGTCGAACTGTCTGGGCCAGAAAACTAACGGCTGTGCTAAGCATTGACTTTTACCTCCTTTTTCTTTTTTCCTTTGCTTCCGAATTCCAGTCTGTACCTGGACAGGATGCTGCTTCCGATTACAAAAAGAATTACAAGTCCCTGAAGTACACTGGCAATGTTGTTAGGGACTCCAAGCTGAGTCTGCATTGCGTTGGAGCCCACCTTGATTGCCGCAAAAAGCAAAGAGGAAAGAATGATTGCCAGCGGATTCTGACGTCCGATTAAGGCTATAGGGATGGCATCCCATCCATAGTTGGCGGAAATACCTTCCATAAGCCGGTGATGTACTCCTCCTATCTCCACAAATCCGGCAAGTCCCACAAGGGCTCCAGCCACAAACATAGAGAGGAACTGCAGCTTCACAACCGGAAAGCCGGCGTACCTTGCCGCGTGGATGTTGCTTCCGATAGCTCTCATCTGGAAGCCTATGGTTGTATAAAAAAGGACAATGTAGGCTGTCACTGCAACCAGGATCGCAATGAGGAATCCCACATGAAGTCTGGTATTAGGTACCAGCAGCGGGAAAAAGTACTTCTCGTTGATAAGAGCCGTCTGGGGCATGTAACCGTTGGGGTCTTTTAACACGCTGTTGAGCAAGCGGCTGAGCCAGTAGAGCATAATGTAGTTGAGCATGATGTTGATGATGGACTCGCTCACTCCGTATTTTGCCTTCATGGCACCAGGAAAACCGGCACAGATACCTCCAAAGAGCATTCCGGAAAGCATTGCAAGAGGCAGGGTAAAGATTCCGGCGGGAACCCAGAGAAAAACGATCATGACACCAATCATGCCGAAAATGAACTGACCCTCACCGCCCATGTTGAACATGCCGGTTCGGTATCCGATGGCCACGCCCACGCTGATAATGAGAAGCGGTGTCATTCTAAGCAAAGTCTCACAGATTCTGTATGTGCTTCCAAAAGCACCCTGGAACAGTACAATGTAGGCCTGAACGGGGTTTACGCCTTTTGCCATAATGAGAAAAGATCCAACCACAAACGCTCCAAGGATCGCCCCGATCATGATCACAACTGATCTGATGAGGGCAGTGCGCTGATCTGTATTATTTCTTTTTACCAGTCTCACGGCACTATTCCTCCTTTACCTTTTCTTCAGTCTTGTTTGTCTCCTCCGGTTTTACTCCGGCCATAAGAAGACCAAGTTTATGAATATCGTCGCCTTCAAACTTGCCTATGATCTCACCCTCGTAGATGACCTCAATCCTGTCACTTAAGGTGAGGATCTCATCCAGCTCTGTGGAGATAAGCAGAACTGCCACTCCCTGCTGTTTGGCCTCCTCGATTCGGGTCCACATATACTCCACCGCACCGATATCAAGACCTCTGGTGGGCTGAGTTGCAATGAGAAGCCGGGGCTTTCTTGTGAGCTCTCTTCCGAAGATGATCTTCTGCTGGTTGCCTCCGGAGAGAAGCTTAACCGGCTCTGTCACGTCTTTTGCCCTGATATCAAATTCCTTCATCATCTCTATTCCGTGTTCTCTGATCTTCTTTCGGGAGATCAACGGACCGTTTTTGTAATCGTTGGTGGACTGAAGCACCAGGTTATCCTCGATGCTGAACTCACAGAGGAGTCCGTCCTTGATTCGATCCTCGGGGATGTAGGCAACCCCCTCGTCCAGGATCTGCTTCACTGTACTTCTGGTAACATCTTTTCCGCCAATGGTCACAGTTCCGGAGGTCTTAGTCAAAAGTCCAACGATGCTTCGTGCCAGTTCCCTCTGACCGTTTCCGTCTACTCCGGCAATTCCAAGAACCTCCCCAGCCCGAACTTCAAGGGAGATACCCTTAAGTTTCTCTACGCCGTCAGCTATTGCATGGACATTGTCCACAGAAAGGACCACATCTCCCACCTGGGATTCGGCTTTTTCGATGTTGAGAAGAACTTCGTGGCCTACCATGAGTTTCGCCAGCTCTTTCTGGTTTGTCTCTGCGGTTGAAATGGTACCCTCGTTGATTCCGTGTCTCAATACGGTGACTGTGTCCGTAACCGCCATTACCTCGTCAAGCTTGTGAGTAATGATGATAATGGAGATTCCTGCATTTTTCAGATCCCTCAAAGTCACGAACAGATCGTCGATCTCCTGGGGAGTCAGCACTGCAGTGGGCTCATCCAGAATGAGCACATCAACTTTTCGGTAGAGGGCTTTTATTATCTCCACTCTCTCCTGCTCGCCGACAGAGAGTTCTGAAACCTTCTTTCTGGGGTCGATCTTAAGCTTATACTTCGCGCTGAGCTCGTCCAGCTCCTTCTCCACCTGCTCCAGCTTCACCCAGAAACGATTCTTCATTCCCAGGACAATGTTCTGAGCCACGGTGAAATTCTGCACCAGCATGAAGTGCTGGTGAACCATGCCGATTCCGTTTGCAATGGCATCTCTGGGGGAATTGATGGTCATCTTCTTACCCCCGACGAAGATCTCTCCCTCATCGGCTCCGTAGATTCCATATAGTACAGTCATAAGAGTAGTTTTTCCGGCCCCGTTTTCCCCGAGAAGGGCGTGTATCTCTCCCTTTTTAATAAGAAGATCTACATTGCTGTTGGCACAGAAGGTACCAAACTTCTTCGTAATTCCTCTCATTTCGATGCTGTACATGTCATTCTCCTTTTAACTTCAAAACTGTCTTGGCCATTCTTCGTCCCAGATCTCTGGCACTGTCCACACCCTTAAGGTCAGCAATTGCTCCCTCGGCATTCTTGTTGTCGGTCCAGATCTTGGGACCTGTGTAGTATCCGGAGGAACCGCCGATCACCAGCATCTCTCTGGCAAGGAACATATTGATAATGGCGTTGGTGGTCATCTCCTGCCCCCCGTTTCTTGTGCCTCCCACGGTGATGGCTCCGCCTACCTTGTATTCCATGCGGTCTGCCGGGAAGTTGTTTCTCCAGACTCTCATTCTGTTGAAAAACATAATGGCCTCCGGAGTGGGATTGTATGAGTACACCGGGGATCCGAAGATAACCCCGTCCGCATCAAGGAACTTTTCAAAAAGCTCTTCGAGCCCATCTTTTCTGATGCACTTCCCGGTTTTGAAGCAGAAATCACAGTGACAGCAGGGCTGAATGTGATAATCTCTCAGAGCTGCATATTCAATCTCCACTGAAGGATCGTACTCTGCCGCCGCTTCAAGAGCCTGTTTAACAATATACTCAGTAGCCTGTTTCCTCGGACTGGCCGAAATACCAAGTATTTTCACCATTGTTTCTATCCTCCGTATACTTATTTGTTGTACTTGACTGTACTTTTTTACAAAATATGAAAAAAAACATCTCATACCTTCTAAAAAAGTGGAGAGAACAGAGCCAACTCTGTTCTCTCCAAAAAGAGTCGATTTCTTATTCGTTGGAGCGTCCGAATTCAGAATAATCGCAGGGAAGTAATGAGTTTAACTTGCCATCTGTGATATCCTGAGCGATCTGCTCAACTGCTGCCTTCTCTTCATCTGTAAGTGCGTCTGCCTGATCGTGATAATCTGCATAACCCATTACTCCGTTAGCTACACCGTTAAGGATAACTTCACCCTTGAACTCACCGTTAAGGATGTTGTCGATAACTACTCTGTAAGCCTGTGCAAAGTTGATCGTGCAGCTTGTAAGCATGAATTCAGGAGCATCTTTATACTGGTCGGATGTGTTGCCGATAAGCTTGAGTCCGGAATCAGCACCCTTCTCGTTAGCTGCCTCGATGATACCTGCGGTACCCTGGTTAGCGTTAGACTGGATAACATCTGCATTCTGCTCGATCATTGTAAGAGCAAGCTCTTTAGCTTTAGCGGTGTCGTTGTAGCTTCCTACATAAGCGGAAAGAACTTCGATTCCGGGTACAGCGTACTCAGCGCCGGCTTTATAACCATCAAATACTTCAGCGGTAGTGGGAACTTCAACTGCTCCGATCCAACCGATAACGCCGGTCTCAGAAGCATAAGCTGCAATAGCGCCGGTGATGAAAGCATTCTCATCTGCAGAGTTCTTCTCTGAACATACATTGTCGGCACAAACTGTTCCGTTGTATACGAAGAACTTAACATCGGGGTAATTAGGAGCAACGTTCATGATAGGATCTTCAAACTGGCCGCCGTGACCGATGATGAGGTTGTAGCCGTTCTCACAGAAATCACGGATGTTTGCTTCCATATCTGCTTCCTGTACATTCTCTACATAAGCCATCTCGAAGCCGAGCTCGTCAGCGTTAGCCTTAAGAGCGTTGTAGCCGTTTGCATTCCAGCTTCCGTCAGTGATGGAACCGTTGAGGATGAGGGCAACCTTGAGATCTTCAACCTTCATTCCTGAACCCTCATCGGTTGTACCTGCGTCGCCTGAATCAGCCTTGTCAGCTCCGCCGGAGCATGCTGCCAGGGATAATGCCATAACCAGTGCAAGCATGAGTGCTAATACTTTTCTAAGTTTCATTTTGTAACCTCCCTTTCAATTACTATTGAAATTTCTATTTACACAGACATCAGCCTGCGAAGAACCTGTCAAATGCCGGATCAAGAACGGGATTGTGGGTAACCGCTCCGATTGCCATGTTCCTGTCGGTCATCTCCATAAGTTCATCACACATCTCTCTTGAAAAAGCACCGCAGAGTTCAAGGCAGCCATAGCCATCCTCGTAAAGCTTCTTAACAAGAGGCTTAGCCTCCTCAAAGCTTCCTACAGTAAAAATACTTGTGCGCTGTCCGGCATAGTCCCACTCAACGTGATGTTCCGGTGCATATTCGCCCATGAAGATAAAAGCATAAAGTTTCATATTAAAACCTCCTAAGATCTATTTCTCATTTACTACTGTTACACTGAGCCAATCCAGAAAACTGGGAATCTGAACGTTGGGCTTCATGATCTTGGCTTCCACTCTTGTAATGGTAGGGTCAAGCTTCTCAACTTCATCTGCCACTCTGGAAGCGATGGTCTGAATCATGTGATAATGCTCTTCCCCAACTACCCTGCTGATGGTTCTGTACACATCGGTTATGCTAAGGGAACCTTCAAAGCTGTCGGTCTCAAACATTCTTGTCATGTCGTAATCCACTGCGATGTTCACCCGGTACTCTTCACCGATCTCTCTCTCATGTGCTGAACCGTGAACTCCCCACATTCTGATATTCTTTAGAGAGATTCTATTAATGGGGTTCTCCACTCCGTCATTGGTAACAGTGACTGCCACATAATCAAGGATCGCCGGGAAAATAGTGAACTTCTTCTTAATAGTAACTTCAACTCTCTGAGCCAGTGGACATCTCTCTACCAGTGAGTTGGCCATGTTCCTTGCCACCGGCTGCAAAAGTGTGTGATGATCCGCGTCAAAAGTTTCCTTGATATGATCGTCAATATCGTAATAGCTGATACCGTCCTCCACAGTGTCCATCTCGATCTGCTTCTCCATGTCATACCAAACCTTCACATCCACCAGGTATTTCTCACCCTCATTGATGTTTAAGGCTTTGTGTCCGTGGTGTCCCCACATCTCCACATTCTCTGCATGAAGTAATCCTAATCTCGCCATAATACTCTCCCTCTAAAAAATACTTGTCATTTCCACTTATGTAGTGTATTCTGATATTGTTTCCTATTAGGAAACGTTGTTTCTTTTTCATAATTGGATTATACTTTTCGACCAATTTCTTGTCAAGCAGGCGGATAAAAATTGTAGATTCTGTAGATTTTTCACTATACTTTTTGTGCAGTTCTGCTTTAGAATGGAATTACTTAGCTAAGGAGATTCATATAACCATGGGAACAACACCACGTATCAAAGCACTGGAAACGGCGTTGGAGTTAATAAGCGCTATTCCTGAGAACAGAACTATCTCAGTAACCGAACTCAGCAACACTTTAGGCATCACTAAGAGTGCTGTCACCAAGATCCTTGCCACCTACGGAGACTACGGCTTCGTAGTACAGGACGACAACAAAGAGTTTCGCTTAGGTCCTGCGATCCTCTCTCTTGGAGCGAAAGCTATGAGAGGTCTCGATATCAGATCTCTGGTGAAGCCCTATCTTCACAGACTCACCGATAACTACAACGAGAATTCCATGCTAATGATCCAGCAGCGGGACGAGGCGATAATCGTGGAATATGTGGAGGCCAAAGTGTCCGTGCGGCTTGCCATGCAGATGGGCCAGCACCACAAGCTCTATTATGGGGCGGCTCCAAAGCTTATCCTTGCTCACAAAAACCCAAAAGAGCAAAAAGACCTTATCGACGGCATCACCTTCGAGCAGAAGACCGCCCACACCATCTCCTCCAGGGAGGGCTTGTACCGCTCTTTAGATCGGATCATTAATAACGGCTTTTGCTACAGCTGCAGTGAATTTGACAATGCCGGAATCGGTCTTGCAGTTCCCGTATGGGATTCCCATTGCAATGTCAATGCCAGCATCGCCATGAATGTGCCCATTTTCCGACTTAAGGACACTCCCCTTCCGGAGATGATCCTGGCCATGAAGAAGGAGGCCCTTGATTTTTCCGTCTCTTTAGGTGCCGACAAGAATAAGATCCTTCCCCTGCTCCATCTTGACAGGAACGATCCGGAGATCTGGCCTTATCCCCCCTCTTCTTTTAATTGATGCCCTATGAAATTGTTCTAAAAAAGATACAGGAGAAGATTGCACCAACGGTTGCTATCTTCTCCCTTTTTATTGACTTTGCTTTTTTTTCGTTATATATTTTTAGTGTAACCGTTTACATTGAACAATAAGATTATGAATATTAAAGAAATAGCAAGTCTCTGCGGAGTGTCTGTCGCCACTGTTTCCCGGTGCATCAATCAACCGGACAAGGTTGCTGCTCCCACCAGAGAGAAGATAATGAGAATAATAGAGAAGAAGGATTATGTACCTAATCCTTCAGCCAGATCATTGTCTACCGGAACCACCAGAACTATCGGATGTGTTGTTCCAAACCTGGGAAACATTTATTTTACAGAGCTGGTTCACGGCTGTCAGGAAATTCTAAATAAGCTTGGCTATCACCTTCTTATCTATAAGACTGAGGGAGAGACCGACTTTTGGGGCAAGTTTAATCAGCGTGCGGTAGACGGACTTATTTTTTCCGGAATCGACATCAAAGAGGATATCAAGAGCCTGACTAGCACGCTTACCATTCCCTATGTGGTGATCGACCACGCCGACGCCTTAAAGAAACACCCCAAGATCTCCACCGTCTACATCGATGATGAAGCAGGAGTAGGCATGGCTTTGGAGTACCTTTACCTGGAAGGCAACCGGAGATTCGGTATCCTTCTCGGAAATGACACCGATGACACCCCCCTTGCGGCGAGACGTTTCAAGGTGGTGGAGAATTTTTTCAAGGCTCATCCGGATGCCTCCTATATCAGTGAGCACGGTAACTACGTAGATCTCCAGGTTTCAAAGGAAGCCTGCGACAAACTTATGGCCCATCCGGAAAGACCCACCGCGATTTTTGCCTTCAGTGACATGATCGCCGCCGGTGCTCTTAGAAGTCTTTATGAGAATCGAATCAAGGTTCCGGAGGAAGTTGAGATAATCGGCTTTGATGACATTCCCATGTGCGCTTTTTTCACTCCGGCACTTACTACTATCTCCGCCCCAAACTATGACCTTGGGGCGACCGCAGCGCAGATACTTATCGACAAGATCAACGGGACAGATGAAGTCAAGCATGTCCTCTACCCCGTGGAGATCATGATAAGAGAAACTACTATGAATAAGGTAAAACCTGCCAATGAATAAGAAGTATCTTTTAGGAATAGATATAGGCACCAGCAGTATCAAAGCACTTCTTGCAGATACTGTCGGCACAAGAATAGCAGAACACACTCACTTCTATGAGACTATTCAGCCTCAGCCCGGCTATGTAGAGCAGGATGCGGAGCTGAACTGGTGGGAAGGAGCCAGGGACTGTATTTCCGTATGTCTGAATAAGAGCGGAATCGATCCTGCCGAGATCGCCGGCATCTGCGCCAGCGGAATGGTTCCCTGTCTTTGCCCAGTCGGAGAGGATGATCTCCCGGTGAGACACGCCATCCTTTACAGAGACAACCGGGCAGTGGAGCAGGCAAAACACCTGGAAGAAATCACCGGTCTCACCTTTACTCTTCAGGACATAATTCCCAAGCTTCAGTGGATCAAGGAGAAAGAACCGGAGAACTACTCAAGGATCCGGGTCATCCTCAATCCCCACTCCTACATCGGATTTAAGCTCACGGGAGTGTGCAGCGTGGACCGGGATATTGCCACTATCTTTGGAAATGTCTACGACTCCGAAACCAATTCCTGGATCTGTGAGCGAATGGAACGGATGGATCTTGATCCCGCTCTTCTGCCTGACATCTACGATCCTCTGGACATAATCGGCACTGTGACAGAGGCTGCGGCACTTGAAACGGGTCTTTGCCCCGGAACACCCGTGGTCTGCGGCAACGGAGACTCCTACACCGCCCTTGTGGGCTGTGGAGTGGTGAGGGCCAACGAAGGTCTGATCTACCTGGGAACCGCCGCCACCTTCCTTGGACTTTGCGATTCCCTGGATAACGCCAGAGGCAAATGTATTTTTGATAGCGGAATGGGAAGATTCCTTGGTAATGTTCTGACCGGAGGTGAGATCACCCGCTGGGCTAAGGATTCCATGCTTAAGGGTACCGAGGTCACCTACGATTTTCTGGAGGAGTCGGCAGCTAAGATAAGCATTGGAAGCGATGGTCTTATTGCTCTACCTCACCTTCTTGGCAAAAGGACACCCGTCCCCGACCCCTATGCCACCGGAGTCTTTTTCGGACTCTCAAACGCCCACACCCTGGGACATCTCTACCGGGCTCTTCTGGAGGGAGTTGCCTTTTCTCTCAAAGACTCCTACCAGGCATCTGATTTTAGGCTTGACCGGCTGATCCTAATCGGCGGCGGCTGCAAGTGCACCATCTGGAAGCAGATCATCGCGGATGTTCTGGACATGGAACTCACCTGCCTTCCCGAGGCGGATAACGCCCTTGGCACTGCCTTCCTTGTAGCCATAGCCCTTGGCATCTACGATTCCTTTGATGCCATGAACGAGGTGTGGATCAGGAAAAGGGAGACTGTTACCCCCATTCCCGAAAACGTTGAGAAATATCGGGAAGTATTTGATTTTTACAAAACACTTGATAAGGATCTGTCCGAACTGTTCAAATCCCACTATCAATTGATGAATAAATTAAACAACTAATTGAGATCAGGAGGTCATCCATAATGAAAAAAGCAGTAATGGTTGCTAAAGAAACAATCGAACTCCAGGATTTCCCCATGCCTGTGTGCGGTGAGGACGAGATTCTGGTAAAAGTCAAGGCTGTTGGTCTTTGCACAATGGAGCAGAGATACTTCACCGGAACCAAGGAGGAATATCCCTTCAACGGAGGACACGAAGTCTGCGGTATTGCCATGGAAGTCGGATCAAAGGTAGGCTCCACTGTTAAGCCCGGAGATAAAGTCGTTGTTGCAGCTATCACCCGCTGCGGTGACTGCTACTACTGCCAGAGAGGCATGGACAATATGTGTGCCAACGGCGGAGATGTTCAGATCGGCAATCAGCTCTGGGGACCCGGCGGTCTCAGCGAGTACATGGTATGCAAGGGTTACCAGGTATACAAAGTTAATCCCGATATGCCGGATTCAGTGGGAACCCTCGCGGAGCCCGTAGCCTGCGTTCTTCGAAGCATCGAGAAAGCTCACATGAAGCCCGGTGACACCGCAGTTATCATCGGCGGCGGCGTAATGGGTCTTCTCCATGTAAAAGTTGCAAAACTTCAGGGACTCAGAGTCATCGTTTCAGAAGTTGATCCCGGCAGAAGCCAGGTTTGCCTGGACTGTGGCGCAGACATGGTAGTAAATCCTCTTGAACAGGATATGGTTCAGCTGGTTAAGGATGCTACCGATGGCAGAGGCTGTGAAGGTGCTTTCTACACCGCAGGTGGTCCCAAAGCAGTTGAGCAGGGAGTTAACGCCCTGGCAAAAGGCGGCACCATGGTAATCTACGGCGCTGTATATCCTAAGGTAGCCATGAGCATCGATCCAAACAAGATCCACTATGACGAGATCGTTATCACCGGTCTTTGCTCCACCACCAAGGAGTCTTTCAGAGAGGCAGCTAACATGCTCTCCGAGGGCATCATCGATGTCAAGGAGCTCATCAGTGAGGAGTATCCTCTCGAGGATATCGAGCACGCTTTCCACCGTGCGGTTTCACCTGAAACCTACAGAGTTGTATCTAAGATAAATGAGGAATAGTTGAACTTAAACTTAGGGGGCTGTCAGAAAGACAGCCCCCTATTTATACGCTCTAATACTTTCCAAACAAGTTCCGTTCCTGAGAGACCGGACACGAACCTCGGAACACCGTGGGCAAATTGTTCAGCAATACCGCTGACAGTAAACATATCAAGGAATTCGTCCATTGAAATATTTAAAACGGCTGCAACATGGTCGAAGGCTTCCCCCGGATACCATCGACATCTTCTTTTTCAAGTTCGGTGAAAAATGCGTTACGCGCTTCATCATTTCTCGTTTTTCTGCGGGCATAGTAAACATTTTTGCTGATAAGCGGCATGCTGCAATCTTACCTTGCGATGTTGAGGAACAGGCGCAGGAACTGTTTGAACGCCTGATTAAGCAACGGACAGAGCGTGAGGGTATTACAGAAAAGCTGAAAGCCCCATGTTGTGGGTCGGCAGAATGAACGTACTGCGGTCAGCGGTTACGGAAACTGTAAATACGGAGGTAATCTTCGTATGAGAAGGCAGAAATATTACCTTTACCTCACAGCTGAAGAACGGCGGAATATTTTCAACGCTCTGCTTTCCTGCCGCAACAAACGGATTGCATAGGGCAAATATACGGATGCGGGGAATGAGGTTATGATAAAGTTACAAAAACAGGCTTCGGCGGCAGGGAGAAATCCCTGCCGTTTTCACACAGAATGATTCAGATTCTTGCATTACCTCTTGAAGAATTAAAGCAAAAGCAGTATGATATAAACGACCGTTTAAGTATTTACAGAGAGGGGGAAGAGTTTGCGCACTGTAAACGAGAAGGCCCGCAGACATAAGGAAATCGAGATCATGGAAACATGCTTTGACAGCTATGCAGAGAACGGATTTACCTCTGTCGGCGTAAAAGCGATTGCAAAAGCCTGCGGCTGTAGTAGTGGAAGCCTGTATCAGTATTTTGACAATCT
>JAQYAH010000064.1 GCA_029227635.1 Clostridiales bacterium | reverse complement strand
GTTAATACAGTCGACTATGTAATAGATTTTTTCATTCCCTGGCTTTATTCGGCCTTCACAACTTACATTTCTTACGAGGGTAGCTCTCTTACTTTCGCTTGTTAGTGTGCAAAGCTTTTCCACAAGTTCCTTGCTCTTTGCAGCTGTTATAAATTTGGATGATTCAACCGCATCGATCAGCAACTTCAACTCGGGAATTTCAAACTGTCGACTTGAAATATAATACTTGTTCTGAGAACTATTGATAACTTCGATATCGACTCCGTAAGCCTGGAGCGTTTCAATATCAGTTTTTAGGGTAATACGGTGTGTTGAAATGCCGTATTTCTCCATAAGCATAGAGAGGAGATCCGCTGTGGTCAGCGGATGTTCCTCATCTGAATATTGTTCCAATAGCTGTAATACATATAGCAGTCTTGCTTTTGTATTGTTCTCCATAATCTCACCTGATTAAAGATTCTTATAATACTTCTCGATGAGCTTTGCCATCATCTTTCTACGCTGCAATAGGAACTCGTCATATCTGCTTACATCCATCTCGGCAATATCCGCAGGGATACAGTTTTCTTCCAGGTTCTTAGCAAGCAATTCGGCATCAGAGATATTGCCAAATTCGATCTCTCCACCTTCGCATTGTGCCTTTACCTTGGAGAAGTACACGCAGGGTGCATCATCGCTAATCGCTTTATTGACTTGCGTATCAAGATAGATATAGTTTGCCACCTGATTGTATTTAACCTTTGAGTCCACACCATTCTTCTTGAGATATGCACGGGGGAAGATGTGGTGAACATCGCCGGAGATGCTTATTAGGTCAGAAATCTTCGTTCCGTTCATCAGCATCGAATTACAATTCAGATTGATCTGAGCTGCCAAGAAGGTGTTAAACGCAGGGCTGTTGACAGAGGAGGATTCAAGAAGCTGCGGAAGAGTAATATTCCAGAAAGTGTCTGAAAGATTTGATGCTTCCACCTCGTTCATAAAGTTGATGAATCCCTTTTCGCCAATGCTTCTCATGTCACGATCCATAACGGTTTCCGGCGATCCAATATAACGGGATGTTAATGTGGACATAACAAACCATTTCTGCACATACCGTTTAATCTGAGCGTTGGGGATACTGTCATCGGCAAGCAGGATCAGATATAGTGTATATGCAAAGTCCAATGTCATCATAGAGTTGAGAAGTTTGTTAGAAGTAAATCCCGCGCCCTTGATCGCCATAATGAACTGCGCAAAGTTATATTGGTTGATAAAGTTCTGAATGCCGTTATCAAGTTTTGCATAGGAATCCTCGACAATATCATCCCTGTATTCCTTTGTTTCAAAATCTCTACCGGAAAGCAAGCTAACCAGGTCAGCAAGCTTTCCTCGGCGGAACTGATGCATAAAGGAAACACGGAGCATATCGCCATAGTCGGGATCGTAAATGTCATCGTAGTCCTTTGCAAGCCACTTGATCTTATCGGCATATTTGGATGCCTGGAATTCTGCATCGTGTGTCATATGCGGATAAAAGTCCGGCTTGGATGCAAGATGGCAGAAATAGTCTACCGCTTTACGCATGAGACCACCACCGTGTGTGGTGTCCGCAGCCATCTTGGACATAACAAAGTCCGACTGGCTCAATGCAGTTCCCTTAGAATTGATGCGGATAAAGATTTCGGTTACCTCATCAATATCAAGGCTGTGGTCAAGCTCAATAACGCCTATTTGTCTATTGGCAATACCTTTGAGCTTGCCGATGGTTTCGGATAACTCATCAAGATCCACACCAGGGTTATTTTGCGCATACTCGTTTTCAAATGCTCTCTGCTTGAAACCTGTAGAAAAAACAACAGAGATATCGGGTATCCATCTCTTGTCCTTGAGATGAGAAGCATCCTGAACGGCAAAACGCTTTGTTTCATCCGTTGCTATAGGATTGAAAGCAATCTTAATGCGGTCTTTGTTGAAGTCCTGATCGAGAACTTCCTTTCCGGCGATAGAGGCCATAAGTGCAGTTACACGCTGTTGTCCATCAATGAGGACTTTCTTTCCATTGGCCTTTCCACCGTCCTTGGTCTGCACATCCGGGTTCTTCCATGTGATGATATATCCGGTTGGATAGCCGTTGTAGAGAGAGTCGATGAGATCACGGACTTGACTACGCTTCCACACAAAGGGACGCTGAATCTCGGGTATAACAAAGTCTTCAGCTTCAATCAGCCCCAGGATGGCGCTGATTGAATACTGCATAAGTGTAAATTTTTCTCCGTTCATCGTTCTACTCCTAATCTATGGAATTCATAACCTGCAGCAATCTTTGATAACTATCTACTGCTTCATATCTTACGGACTCCGTGGAAATCTCATTAAAGAGCTTCTTCGCACATTTGATCTTTGCTTGCTCAATCGGGCGTAGATTTAGGCTCTCCATCGTACCTTTCGTTTCCGCAACGAAGAAGATGTGTTTCACTGTTCCCTCGTTGAAGGCAATGGCCCAGTCGGGAGAGTAGTTGCCCACAGGAGTCGGTATATGGAAACCTTTCGGAAGTTTTGCGTACACGCATACCTCATCAGCTGCTTCAAGATCAGTAGCGAATTTCTTTTCGATACTATCCTCGGCCGTACCATCGGTAAAGACATAGTCCTGGATCGCTTTCTTTGCATGGAAAGCCTTATCGATACTCTGTGAGTTTTTCTCTGCCGTAAAGATCGCGCTGTCATATTCACCTTCAAGCTGATCATAGGAGATGTGGTCAACAATCATCGTTGCCTTCTGCTCGTTGATCAGTTTGATAACCTTAGAAATGAATTCCTCGGGGTTATTCTTAAACATATAGAACTTATCCAAGCGAAGCCCTTGGAGAATTCTCGCAGCAGTCTTTCTCGTCAGAGTCGTACCTTCCGCTACCTTACCAATGAGATCGTATTTGATCTGACTGGTTTCTGCGTGCTTCAATGTCTGTGTTCTTGTCTTAACAGATCCGAAGGAGTCGCCACGACCGATCTCATGCTCATTCATTTCTGCTTTTTGTCTACCAACCGAGGTAGTGTATTGCAATTCCGAGACAAAGAGTCTTTCATTGATATGGCTAATGGCCTTGGCAATAAGTTCCTCGCTGTCAAAATCTACGGTATAGGCATACTTGTGGTTGATCTTCTTCCACAGCGCCTGGAACTCTTTCTTGGCAAAATTCTCATTGAGAGGGTTGTCCTTAACCTTGGTTTCATGACCGTCCGTGATCATCTTCTCAATCATACTGTCATCGTATACGGACTGAATGAGAGTATGGATGCCCTCGGTCATCGGCTGCAGTTCCTCGGGAAGCGGAGCAACGGTGTTCATCTGCACATCGGTACGGTACTTATCTGTGACCTTGCGTTTCATATCAACATAACCGTTTGCAATAAGATAGAACTCGATAGCATCTGCCTGATTCTTGTCAATAATCGTGGGTACATCATTGACTTTAACATATTTGCCCTTGAAGTATTCGCTTGTGGCAGTAGTAGGTCTATCGTAAAGAACTGTCTTGATATCGGATTGTAGGTCTGTTACGAAAGTCTTGTAGCTTTCGCTTGCGATAACAGTCAGCATATTAATGTCATGGACGGTATCGCCACAGGTTTCCGCATCCATACGATTACCGGACTGATTCACG
>JAQYAH010000063.1 GCA_029227635.1 Clostridiales bacterium | reverse complement strand
CATCCCTTGCGGGGAGGCTGATGACAAAGGCGGTCTTTCTGCCGTTGGACTCCGCGCGGATGGCGCCCCCGTGGGCCTCCACGATCTCCTTGGCGATGGCCAGCCCCAGTCCGGCCCCGCCGGTGCGGGAGGAGCGGGCGGCGTCCAGCCGGTAGAATTTCTGAAAGATGCGGGCCAGCTCCTGCTCCGGGATCTCCAGACCCTCGTTGCGGATGGAGATGACCACCCAGCCGTCCTCCCGGGCGGCTTCGATCTCCACCTCGCCCCCCTCCACGCTGTAATTGACGGCGTTGCGCAGCACATTGTCAAACACCCGGGCCAGCTTGTCCGGATCACCGTAGATCATAATATCCTCATCGGTGTGTACTTCACAGGTCATGCGCTTCTGGGCCAGTACCGCATACAGTTCATCAGAGAGCTGCTCCAGCATCATGGAGAGGTTTATTACCTCCTTGCTGAGCTCGATCTTGTTGAGATTGAATCTTGCGATCTCAAAAAACTCCCGGATCAGTTCATTGAGGCGAATGGATTTCTCAAGTGCGATGTGAATGTATTTTACCCTTTCTTCCTTGTCCATCTCCGGATCCGCATCCAACCGGGTGAGATAGGCAATTATAGAAGTCAGGGGAGTCTTAAGGTCATGGGCAAGGAAAAGTATCAGGTCACTCTTCTTCTTCTCCGACTCCTCATTCTCCCTGGTCCTCTGGCTCAGATTGCTCTTCAGAGAGTTCAGCTTATCCTCCACCGGTTTCAGCTCATCGATGAGGTGAACCGGATCCTGAATACCGTTGTCGATGTTCTCTATACACTTCTCAATATCCTCAAAGTATCCGGCGATTGAGGACAGTGCCAGATAAAAGACAATAAAAAACAGCACCAGGAAAATCAAGAGGGCGATAAAAGGACGGTTCTCCCCGATAAAACGGCTGTAGATGCCGAAAGCATCGGCTCTTCCCACCCCGAAGATTCCAAGGAACCCTGCAAAAGCTTTGGGGAAGACTTTGCCTAAAAAGCCGTCAACAAAATACACCATTACGAGAGTTCCTATAACTCCCGTAATGGCTGTAACTAACAATGCCCTCAACATGATGCTGAGTTTAAGTTTCTTATATTTCTGAAGTCTTGTACGCTTATTTCTTCTATTCTTCAATTTTATAGCCTACGCCCCAGACTGTCTTGATGAGATCACACTTTCCGGAAGGGTCACTCATCTTCTCCCTCAGGTGACGGATATGAACCATAACTGTGTTGTTGCTGTTCTTGTAGTACTTCTCTCCCCATACCTGTTCAAAAAGCTCCTCCGAGCTTATCACCTTGCCTCTGTTCTCACAGAGGATCCAGAGGATATTAAACTCCAGGGGGGTGAGGGTGAGTTCTTTCTCGTTATAAGTACATTCGTGGGAGTCCCGGTTGAGGACCAGTCCCTTGAAATCAATGATTCCGTCGGACTTGTCGGAAGTATCGTTGTACTGAGTGTAGCGCCTGAGTTGTGCCTTGACTCTCGCCACCAGCTCCAGCGGATTAAAGGGCTTGGCAATGTAATCATCTGCTCCCAGAGTGAGGCCGGTGATCTTGTCAATGTCCTGGATCTTTGCGGTGAGCATCATTACCGGGAAGGTATATTTCTCACGGATCTTCTTCAGAATGGTGAATCCGTCGATATCCGGAAGCATTACATCCAGAATAGCCAGATCCAGTTTGACATTCTCAATACACTCCAATGCCTCCGCTCCGGTATAGTACTTGAAGATGTTATACTCATTGCTCTTTAAGTACAGCTCAATAACGTCAGCAATTTCCTTCTCATCGTCTACGATCAAAATGTTCATGCGCAAATCCCCTTCTGTGTGAACCCTTATCGCCTGCTAAATGCTCTGTCTCCTTACCGGCTCCCTTTTACAGCTGGCAGTTTCCGACTGTTCTGGGGAACGGAAGTACGTCACGGATATTGCCCATTCCGGTGAGATACATTACGCATCTCTCGAAACCGAGTCCAAATCCGGCATGTCTTGTGGTTCCATACTTGCGGAGATCCAGGTAGAACTGATACTCTTCGGGCTTAAGTCCCAGCTCGTTCATTCTGTTGAGAAGCTTGTCATAATCCTCTTCTCTCTGGCTTCCGCCGATGATCTCGCCGATTCCGGGAACAAGGCAGTCCATAGCCGCAACAGTCTTGCCATCGTCATTCTGCTTCATGTAAAAAGCCTTGATCTCTTTGGGATAATCGGTGACAAATACCGGGCGCTTAAATACTTCCTCGGTGAGATATCTCTCGTGCTCGGTCTGAAGATCCATGCCCCAGGATACCTTGAAATCGAAATTGTCTTCGTTCTTCTTTAAGATATCGATAGCCTCTGTGTAGGTCACATGAGCAAAATCAGATCCGGCAACATGCTTAAGTCTCTCAATGAGACCCTTGTCAATGAACTTGTTGAAGAATTCCATCTCCTCGGGAGCATTCTCCAACACGTAATTGATGACATACTTGAGCATTGACTCCGCAAGCTCCATGTCGTCCTGAAGATCTGCAAAAGCGATCTCCGGCTCGATCATCCAGAACTCTGCCGCATGTCTTGTGGTGTTGGAATTCTCTGCTCTGAAGGTAGGTCCGAAAGTATAAGTGTTTCTAAAAGCCTGGGCGTAAGTCTCCACATCCAGCTGACCGCTTACAGTGAGAGAGGTCTGCTTCTGGAAGAAATCCTCGTTGTAGTTGATGCTTCCGTCGTCGTTTCTGGGAGGATTCTCAAGGTCAAGAGTAGTTACCTGGAACATCTCTCCCGCACCCTCACAATCGTTGCCGGTTATGATGGGGGTATGAACATAGACGAAATCTCTCTCCTGGAAAAATTTATGAATAGCATATGCCAGGATGGAACGAACACGGAAAACCGCCTGGAAAGTATTGGTTCTGGGACGAAGATGGCTGATCGTTCTCAGGTACTCCATTGAGTGACGCTTCTTCTGGAGAGGATAATCCGGAGTGGATGCACCTTCAACAGTTACTGTGTCTGCCTGAATCTCAAAAGGCTGCTTTGCATTGGGAGTGGCAACCAGTGTACCCTCCACGAGGATAGCTGCGCCAACGTTGAGCGATGAGATCTCAGAGAAATTGTCCATGGTGTCATGGTAAACGATCTGAAGTGTCTCAAAGTAGGAGCCGTCGTGAAGAACGATAAATCCGAAAGACTTGGAGTCCCGGACACTTCTCACCCAGCCGCCCACTTTAACTTTCTTGCCAATGTACTTGTCTGTCTCCCTGAAAAGGGATTTCACCAGTGTTAAATGTTCCATATATGCCTCTTTTCTATGAAATATCCGTGCACTGTGCTTCGAGCTCGCTCTCGCGAACGTAACCGCTGCAGTTAATTCGGCCCAGGCACCCTTACGTCACATGAGAGGTTCCTCTTAGTGCTGCTCCATTCCTGACCTGACACGGTTCGTGGATTCCCATTGCGTAAGACCCAGACGTCAACACCACTTACAACGGGCGGCTTCGAAAGAGTTCGCCCTCAGTCACAGCATTGCCCCCACTAAAGCGGATTGTGGGTTACAAGACACCGCTAGCGCCCCGGCTGCACGGAAAGGTTATGACGTATTGATAGCATTTCAAGTATACAGTCATTGAGGAGGAGTGTCAATTTTTAATTGATTCTCTCTTCCCCCATGAAAAACAGGGCAACCGTTCCGGGGCCGGTGTGGCTTCCGATGGTGGTTCCCACGCTGAAAATCTCTACTTTGCCGTTTAATTTCGGGAACTTCTCCTCCACCAGATCCGCCACGGCTCTAGCGTCCTCATAGCAGGCGGAATGGCTTATGAAGCATTTTCCGGAGTAATCCGGACCGTTCTCGGCGTTTTTCTCCATCATCTCCACGATCCGCTTAATGACTTTTTTCTTGGTACGGCACTTCTCTCTGGGAATCAGGTGCCCCTCCCTGTCCATGTTGAGAAGGGGACAGATCTGAAGAGCAGTTCCGAACCAGCCTGAAACCTTGGAGATCCGGCCTCCCTTTACATAGAAGGTGAGATCCGTGGAGAAAAACCAGTGGTGCACCTTGAGGCGATTCGCCAGGGCAAAATCCCTCACTTCCTCAAGGCTCGCCCCTGCATCTCTTTTGTCCGCCAGGGCATCCAGCAAAAGGCCGTAGCCCGAGGAGGCTCCCAGAGAATCCACCACATAGATCCGGCGATCCGGGTATTTCTCCAGTAGCTCGTCTTTTGCAATAAGTGCCGAATTATAGCTTCCGGAAAGTCCGGAGGAGAGGCTGACATGAAGGATGTCCTTTCCCTCCTTCAAAAAGCCTTCAAAATACTCCTCGTAAGCCCCCACGCTGACCTGGGAGGTCTTGGTCTCAGCCCCCATGGCCATTCGGCGGTAAAACTCCTCAAAGGGAACACTTACACCGAGATCGTCAGGGTATTCCTCCCCGTCAAGTTTGAAAGTAAAACACACATAGTGAATATCTCTGCTCTCAAAATAGTCCTTACTCAGATCTGCTGTCGAGCATCCGCTGATCACATAGCTGTTCATCATTCTCTCCTTTTTTGAGAGCCTTCTCTTTCTTTAGTCTGACTCTCAGTTCTTTAAAAAAGTTTTTTAGCAAAAGACTACACTCTTCTCCCATAACTCCCCGGGTGATCTCCACCTGGTGATTGAACTCTTTCATCTGCAAAAGGTTTATTATGGATCCGGCACAGCCGGCCTTGGGATTATCACAGCCTATGACCACTCTGTCGATCCGGGACTGCACTATGGCTCCGGAACACATCTGACAGGGCTCCAAGGTTACATAGAGAGTGCACCCCTCAAGCCTCCAGTCCCCAATCTTCCTGCTTGCCCGGCGGATCGCGGTGATCTCGGCATGGCAAAGGGTGTTTTTGTCGGTCTTTCGCCGATTGTACCCTCTGGCAATTATCTCACCCTCATACACGATTACACAGCCGATTGGTACCTCCCCCAGCTTGTAAGCCTTCTTCGCCTGTCTGAAGGCTTCCTTCATAAATCGGGTATCTTCTTTTTCCAAAAGCTCTGCCTTTGAGAGCTCGTCTTTTGTCTCTTTACTCATCTGACTCCTGTTTCTTCTGTAAAAGTATGTCTGCGAGAGCACCAAACTCCTCCAGGGTCAGAGTCTCACCTCTCACTGTCTCTAAGAGCCCCATCTCTCTTAAGCTGCTCTCCACCATGTCCCTTGTAAGTGAGAGCTCCGGGGCGTTTTTGAGGCCGTTGGCCAGGGTCTTTCTTCTCTGTCTAAATGAAGCCCTTATCACCTGGAAAAGGAAGTTCTCGTCTTTAACCTTCACCACCGGCTCCTTGTGCCTTGTGAGACAGATCACCGCCGAGCCCACCTTGGGTCTCGGAATGAAGCAGTTGGGGGGCACAAATGCCGCAATATTCGCCTCGGCGTAGTAAGCCACCGCCAGGGAGAGGGCGCCGTAGTCCTTGCTGCCCGGTCCTGCCTGCATGCGCTCTGCCACTTCCTTTTGCACCATAACGGTGATATTGCTGATGGGAAGTTTCTCCTCCAGCAGCTTCATTATGATGGGAGTGGTAATGTAGTAGGGCAGATTGGCGGTCACCTTCACATTTCGTCCCTCTGCTTTCTCCCTTATCAGTTCTGCCAGATCAAGTTCCATTACATCGGCATTGATAACCTCCGCGTTGGGACAATCTGCCAGGGTCTCCTTAAGCACCGGGATCAGATTCCGGTCGATCTCCACCGCCACCACCTTGCCGGCGGCCCCTGAGAGAGCCTGGGTCATAGTTCCTATGCCGGGGCCGATCTCCAGCACCATGTCCGAAGGACCTATTTCCGCCGCCCTTATGATCTTGTCCAGCACGTGGGAGTCGATGAGGAAGTTCTGACCGAACTTCTTCTGAAGGGTCAAGTTGTGTTTTTTGAGAATCGCTATGGTGTTGGCGGGTATGATCAGCCTGTTATCTTCCATGTATCAATATCCAATCCTTATCTTTATTTTTGCTTCGGGATTCCAAAGAGCCTTCTGGCATTATCCGTGGTCACTTCCACTACTTCCTCCGGACTTACGCCCTTGAGTTCGGCGATCTCCTGAACCACATGCCGCAAAAACCCCGAATTGTTCCGGCGGCCTCTGAAAGGCTCCGGCGCCAGGTAGGGACAATCCGTCTCCAAAATCAGATGGCTTAAGGAGATCTCCCTGACCACCCTTTTGAGCTTCTTGCCGTTCTTGAATGTAACCACCCCGCCGATTCCGAGGAAAAGGCCCATGTCCGTGTACTTTACCGCATCCTCAAGGCTGTAGCTGTAACAGTGCATCACGCCACCAATCCGGCCCACGTCCTCCTTCTCCACGATCTCCAGGGTATCTTTTGCCGCGTCCCGGCTGTGGATGATCACCGGAAGCTTTGCCTCATCCGCCAGTCGGATCTGCTTTACAAACCACTCTTTCTGAACCTCGGCGGTCTCCACGTTCCAGTGGTAGTCCAGTCCGATCTCTCCCACAGCCAGGATCTTATCCTGCTGCAAAAGAGCCGGGAGCTCCTCAAACCTCTCCTCATTGAACCAGCCCACCTCATCCGGGTGAAGCCCAATGGCTCCGTATACAAAAGGATATTTCCTCACAAGCTCCGGAGTGGAAAAAAGGCTCTCGGGGGAAGCGCAGACATTTATCACCGCTTCCACTCCGGCCTCACGTAGTCCGAGAAGGACTTCCGCCCGGTCCTTGTCAAAAGCCTCATCATCGTAATGGGCATGTGTATCTATAATCATCCTTTACTCCTTAATCACCTTAATCAATGTATTATAACACAAAGAGGGGGCAAAAAGAACCTTTTGCAAAAGTCCGCACACTCCCAAAGGTTGAGCCGAAAGCCATTCTGTGTTATCTTTGTATGAGATATTAACAATCTTTTCCGGAGGTTATTATGGCAGTTTTAGTCACAGGCGGAGCCGGATATATCGGCAGCCACACATGTGTAGAACTTATTAAAGCCGGTTACGAAGTTGTCATTGCGGACAACCTCTGCAACTCCAAAGCGGAGGTGGTGAACCGCATCGAGAAGATCACCGGCACGAGACCGTCCTTTTATCAGGTAGATCTCCTTGATGAGGACGCTCTGAATGAGGTTTTTGACCGGGAGAATATCGACAGCGTTATCCACTTTGCCGGACTTAAGGCCGTGGGTGAATCCGTGGCAAAACCTTTGGAATACTATCACAACAATATCACCGGAACTCTCATCCTCTGTGATGTGATGCGCCGTCACAACGTGAAGAGCATTGTTTTCAGCTCCTCCGCCACGGTGTACGGAGATCCGGCTTTTGTCCCTATCACGGAAGAATGCCCCACCGGCAAGATCACAAACCCCTACGGGCAGACCAAATTCATGCTTGAACAGATCCTCACGGATCTCCACGTGTCTGACCCTGAATGGAAAGTGATCCTGCTGCGCTACTTCAACCCCATTGGCGCCCATTCTTCCGGTCAGATCGGAGAGGATCCCCGGGGAATTCCCAACAACCTGCTGCCCTACATTGCCCAGGTTGCCATCGGAAAGCGCCCCTGCCTTGGAGTATTCGGAGACGATTATCCCACCCCCGACGGCACCGGTGTCCGGGATTACATCCATGTGGTGGATCTGGCCAAAGGTCATGTCCGGGCCATTGCCAAACTCTCTGATATGGAGGGGGTCAAGATCTACAATCTGGGAACCGGCAAGGGCTACAGCGTGCTGGAAGTTCTTCACGCCTTCGAAAAAGCCTGCGGCCATAAGCTCCCCTATGAGATTAAGCCCCGCCGGGCAGGAGATATTGCGGAATGTTATGCCGACAGTTCTCTGGCGCTTCGCGAGCTTGGCTGGAAGGCGGAACTAGGAATAGAAGAAATGTGCGCCGATTCCTGGAACTGGCAGAAGTCCAATCCTGACGGCTACGGAGAATAATAGTTTTTATAAATTGTACTGCATCCCTTGAGGAGTGGTAACAGGAGGAAGAATATGATTTTAGCAGTAGATATCGGAAACACCAACCTGGTGATAGGCTGTCTTAAGAAGGACAAGGTTCTTTTTGTGGAACGCCTCTCCACCAATACTTCAAACACTGAACTGGAGTACCTTGTAAATTTAAAGACTCTCCTTGATCTGTACAACATCGACATTGCCAGCATCAGGGGCAGCATCGTCTCCTCAGTGGTACCTCCACTGGACAATATCATCTGCGCGGCTCTGGAGAAGCTTCTCCACTCAAAGCCCCTGTTGGTCGGTCCCGGGGTCAAGACCGGTATCAACATCCTCATGGACAATCCCTCCAGTGTGGGCAGTGACCTCATCGTCAACGCCGTTGCCGGAGTTGCCGACTACGGCGCTCCCCTTATCATGATCGACATGGGAACCGCTACCACCATAAGCATGGTGGACAAGAAAGGCAGCTACATCGGCGGAATGATCATCCCCGGAGTGAGAGTCTCCCTGGATTCTCTCACAAGCCGCACCTCAAGGCTCCCCAGGATCAGCCTGGAAGTTCCCAAGAAGCTGATTGGCAAAAATACCGTGGACTGTATGAAAAGCGGCATCATCCATGGTCAGGCTTCCATGCTCGACGGCATGATCGACAGGATCCGGGAGGATATGGGGGAGGAAGTTCCCGTGGTTGCCACCGGCGGACTTTCCCACAAGATCATCCCCTACTGCCGCAACGAGATCATCTATGATGAGCAGCTCACCCTCAAAGGTCTCGGCCTCATCTATCGCAAAAACACCGAGAAGCAGTCGGGAGGTGCAAACTGATGAACCTTAACGGCAGACACATCGTCCTTGGCATTACCGGCAGCATCGCCGCCTACAAGATCGCAGGCCTTGCCAGCCTCCTTCAAAAGCAGGGAGCCGACATCACCGTGATCATGACTGCCAATGCGACAAACTTTATCAACCCCATTACTTTTGAAACATTAACCGGCAACAAGTGTCTTATCGATACTTTTGACCGGAATTTCCAGTACAGCGTGGAGCATGTGGCCCTAGCCAAAAAAGCCGAGGTCTTCCTTGTTGCTCCAGCTTCCGCAAACTTCATTGCAAAAGCCGCCATGGGAATCGCCGACGACATGCTCACCACTACTTTTCTGGCCTGCAATTGTCCAAAGATCATTGCCCCGGCCATGAACACTCAGATGTACTTGAATCCGGTGACTCAGCGCAACCTCGGTATGCTCTCGGATCTTGGAATGGAGATCATAACCCCTGCCTCCGGCCATCTGGCCTGCGGAGACACAGGCGCCGGCAAAATGCCGGAAATCGACATTCTCTACGCCTATCTGGAGAAGGCCCTGGCCCCCAAAGATCTCACCGGTCTGAAAGTGGTAGTCAGCGCCGGCCCTACCCGGGAGGCAATAGATCCGGTGCGCTACATAACCAACCACTCTTCCGGCAAGATGGGCTATGCAATTGCAAAAGCCGCCGCAAGGCGCGGCGCCGACGTCACTCTAGTGAGCGGCCCCGTTGACATAAAGGCTCCGGAGTATGTCAGAACCATCCCCATAATCTCCGCTGCCGACATGGCCAAAGCTGTAAAGGAATCTGCCGCAGACGCAGACATTGTGATAAAGGCCGCCGCCGTGGCAGACTATCGTCCCGCCAACGTGGCCAAAGACAAGATCAAGAAGAAAGACGGGGACCTGAACGTCCCTCTCTCCCGCACAGAGGACATCATCGGCTTTCTGGGAGAACACAAAAAGCCCGCCCAGTTCCTCTGCGGATTCTCCATGGAGACCCGGGACTTGATCGAAAACTCAAAGGCTAAACTCTCAAAGAAAAACCTGGACATGATAGTTGCCAACAACGTCAAGGTTGAGGGTGCCGGCTTCGCGGGAGACACCAATGTGGTGACCTTCATAACCCCTGAGGACCTTGTGGGTCTTCCCATCATGACCAAAGACGAGGTGGCAGATGAACTCCTCAGCTTTATCCTCAAGAAGATGAACCGATAGCAATAAGCTTTTTATATTTGAAATATTGAACCCTGACTATTTAACATAAAAGTGACCGCAGCCCCACCGGCTGCGGTCATTTTCTTTTACTATTCAATTAACAGATCTCACTTCCGGAAGCCACGTCTTTTTCCGGTGTCATAAGTGCCAGTGTTCCGTCACTGTCCTCGGCACAGATGATCATTCCCTCGGAGACCATTCCGGCAAGCTTAGCAGGCTTTAAGTTGCAAACTACCATTACTTTCTTGCCCACCATCTCCTCAGGGGAGTATTCCTTCTTAATTCCTGAGAGAATCTGACGAACTTCATTTCCGATCTTTACCTGGCTGCAGAGAAGTTTCTTGGACTTCTTCACCGCCTCGCAGGCAATGATCTCTCCCACCCTGAACTCCAGCTTATCAAAATCGCCATACTCGATCTCAGGCTTATGAGCGATCTCCATCTCGGGGGCGGCCTCTTCGGCCTTCTCCTCAGTCACAGGCTCAGGAGCCGGCTTCGGTGAGAGCTCCTCGGCTTTTGCAAGAACCTCTTTGAGGTCAAGTCTTGCAAAAAGAATCTCCGGCTTCTCCGTCACCTTATTGCCAGACTTGTAAAGGCCAAAATTCTTCATGCTCTCAAGGCTTCTCTTGCTGCCGTTTATCTGAGCGATTATCTTCTCGGAAGTCTCAGGCATGAATGAGTAGAGGAGGGATCCTCCGATCTCAATGCTCTCAATAAGGTTGTAGAGCACTGTTGCCAGACGATCCTTCTTGCTCTCGTCCTTGGCAAGAGCCCACGGCATCGTCTCGTCAATATATTTGTTACAGCGTTTGAAGAGGTTGAGCACCTCTGTGATGGCATCGGCAACTCTGTTCTTGTCCATCTTCTCAGAAGCTCTGTCCGCTGTTGTGGTAACTACCGCCTTAAGGTCCTCATCCACCGCCTCTGAAACTCCTTTGTTCTCCACGATGCCGCCGAAGTACTTGTTGCTCATGGAGATAGTGCGGTTGACCAGGTTTCCGATGGTGTTTGCCAGATCGGAGTTAGTTCTCTCTACCAGAAGTTCCCAGGAGATTACGCCGTCATTGTCAAAAGGCATCTCATGAAGCACGAAGTATCTTACCGCATCAACACCGAAGACTTTAACCAGATCGTCAGCATAGAGCACGTTGCCCTTTGACTTGCTCATCTTGTCATCGTCCTTGCCTCTGAGGAGCCAGGGATGTCCAAAGACCTGCTTGGGCAGAGGAATGTCCAGTGCCATGAGGAAGATAGGCCAGTATATTGTGTGGAAGCGAATAATGTCCTTACCGATAAGGTGAAGATCCGCCGGCCAGTACTTCTTGAAAAGGTCACCGTGGTTGCCGTCTGCATCGTAGCCGAGACCGGTGATATAGTTAGTCAGGGCATCAAGCCATACATAGGTAACGTGTCTGGTATCAAAGGGAACCGGCACACCCCAGGAGAAAGTAGATCTGGATACACAGAGATCCTGAAGTCCGGGAAGAAGGAAGTTATTCATCATCTCGTTCTTTCTGGACTCAGGCTGAATAAACTCAGGGTGAGTGTTGATATGCTCAATGAGTCGATCCGCATATTTGCTCATCTTAAAGAAGTAGGCCTCTTCCTTGGCAGGCTTTACTTCTCTGCCACAGTCGGGGCACTTGCCGTCCACCAGCTGTGACTCGGTAAAGAAAGACTCACAGGGAGTACAGTAAAGTCCTTCGTACTCTCCTTTATATATATCGCCCTGGTCATAGAGCTTCTTAAAGATCTTCTGTACCTGCTTCTCGTGATCTTCATCGGTAGTTCTGATGAATCGATCGTAGGAGGTATTCATAAGATCCCATATGCCCTTTATGGTTCCGGATACGTCATCCACGAATTCCTTGGGGGTAACTCCAAGTTCTTTCGCTTTATTCTCTACTTTCTGGCCATGCTCGTCTGTTCCGGTCTGAAAGTATACGTCATAGCCCTGCTCTCTTTTGTAACGAACCATTGCGTCCGCAAGCACGATCTCATAAGTGTTTCCGATATGAGGCTTGCCGGAGGTGTAGGCAATGGCTGTTGTGAGATAGAATTTTTTCTTGTCCATTTCAGATAGCCCTCACTTTCAACTAATCTATTCAAATCATACTGATTACAGTCTTTTCATTAACTCTTCCCGTTCCTCTTCATAGCCGGGCTTGCCAAGAAGTGCGAACATGTTTCTCTTATAGCTCTCAACGCCGGGCTGATTGAAGGGGTTGACTCCCAACATATAGCCGCTCACACCGCAGGCGAACTCGAAGAAGTAGAGAAGTTCACCCAGGGAATAGGCACTTCGGTCCGGGATAGTGATCTTAAGTACCGGCACCCTGCCGTCCCTGTGAGCCAGGATCGTTCCGTTCATGGCGCTGCTGTTGACAAAATCCAAAGTGCGCCCTTTCAGGTAATTCAGTCCGTCAAGGTCGCTCTCCTCCTCCTTAAGGGCAACGATCGCCGAGGGATCCTCGATGGCAAGCACTGTCTCAAAAAGTATCCTGCTTCCATCCTGAATATACTGCCCAAGGGAATGAAGATCGGTGGTGAAGTCCACGGATGCCGGGAAGATACCCTTCTGATCCTTTCCTTCACTCTCTCCGTATAGCTGCTTCCACCACTCGCCTACATAATGGAAAAACGGTTCGAAATTGGAGAGAACCTCCACCCTGAGTCCCTTGTTGTAAAGGATGTTTCTGATAGCCGCATATAGCATGGCATCGTTGGACTCAAAAGGTGAACGGATAGCCATCTCGCTGGCTTTTAAAGCTCCGCTCATGAGCTCGTCGATATCGATTCCCGCAACTGCTATGGGAAGAAGACCCACCGCAGTAAGCACTGAGAATCTGCCACCTACATCATCGGGAACCACAAAGGTCTCATAACCTTCTTCCGTTGAGAGTCTCTTGAGGGCTCCCTTGGAACGGTCGGTGGTGGCATAAATCCTTCTTGCAGCCTCCTCCTTACCGTATTTATCCTCCAGCATCTCTCTGAATATTCTGAAGGCGATCGCCGGCTCCGTTGTGGTTCCGGACTTTGATATCACGTTGATGGACCAGTCCCTTCCCTCCAGCATCTCACAGAGATCTTCCAGGTAAGCACTGCTCAGGGAGTTTCCGGCAAAATAAATATCCGGCGCCTCCTTCTTGTCATAGGGCAGAGAATTCTGGAAGGAATGCTGCATGAATTCAATGACCGCTCTCGCCCCGAGGTAGGAGCCTCCGATTCCGATCACTATAAGAACATCTGAGTCCTTGCGGATCTTGTTTGCCGCATCCTTGATCCGGGCAAACTCCACTCTGTCATAGGTTGCCGGGAGATTGATCCATCCCAGAAAATCACTTCCCGCGCCATTCCCCTGCAAAAGGGTCTCCCTTGCCAGCTCCGCTGATGCTTTGATTCGGTCTATCTCTTCATTTCTGATCACATTTAAGGCATTTGAATAGTCAAAAGTTAAAGCCATGATTATTCTCCATAGAAATACAATAAGGTTTTGACAACATCAAATCTTATTGTATCACATCTGCTGATATTCGGTCAAAAAACTATGTTTATCTAGATTTCCGGGATCATTTCCAGAATAAGCTTCATGGTATGTTCAATGGCCTTTTTTGAGAACTCTCCGTAATCCATATTGGCGCTTCCGTCCGCCTTGTCGGAAATTGCTCTTAAGATCAAGCACTCCACACCGTTGAGATATGCGGTATGAGCCATAGCGGCCCCTTCCATCTCACAGCAAAGTCCTTTGAAATTCTCTACCAGATAATCCTTCTTTGCGCTGTCGCTGATGAACTGATCTCCGCTCAGCACTCTTCCCTTAAAAGCTCTGATATCCGGATTCACCCGCTTGTTGGCTTCCACCGCAAGATCTGCCAGTCTCTCACTGCAGGGAAAAGCCATAACATCCATCCTGGGAACCTGACCCACCGGATCTCCCAGAGAGGAAGCATCCATATCGTGCTCCACTGCATCTGTGCCTACGACGATGTCTCCAATGTTGATCTCCGGATCAAGAGATCCTGCAATTCCGGTGTTGATGAGAACATCCACATTGTATCTTCCAAGCAGGATTTGGGCGCAAACCGCCATATTTACCTTGCCGATCCCACTCATTACCACTACGACTGATTTGCCGTAAAGTTTACCCCGGCAAAACTTCATGGAACAGTAGTTTTCTTCTGATTTCTGAGTCATACATTCCTGTAAGCTTCGGACCTCTTCCTCCATTGCACCAATAATACCGATCATACAAAATCCCCTCTCATCCTTTTCTTTAATCCGAACTTGCCTTCGGATTATTTTTTTATTTTACTACATCACAACCTATTTTGCATTATTAATGGCTTGTGCTCAATTGCTTTTTTCATCCTTGTATTGTAAGCTAATTAATGAAATCTTAATGAGGGAGTATTTTGTATGAAGAAAATCGTTATGACAGGCGGAGGCACTGCCGGTCATGTCACCCCGAATATTGCACTTTTTCCCGCTCTCAAAGAGCGGGGTTACGAGATCCACTACATAGGATCTTTAAACGGCATTGAGAAAACTCTTGTCACCGAACAGGGTGTAAAGTATTACGGTATTGCCAGCGGCAAACTTCGCCGGTATCTTTCCCTGCAGAATCTGACAGACCCTTTCAGAGTCCTCAAAGGTTGTGCCCAAGCAAGGAAGCTCATCCGTGAGATAAATCCGGATGTGGTTTTTTCAAAAGGAGGTTTTGTCAGCGTCCCCGTGGTTCTTGCGGCGAAATCCGCCAAGGTTCCCGCGATCCTTCACGAGTCGGATATAACCCCGGGACTTGCCAACAAACTCTGCATTCCTTCCGCAGTGAAGGTCTGCTGCAACTTCCCCGAGACTATGAGGAATCTTCCGGCAGATAAAGCCGTCCTTACCGGTTCTCCCATCAGAAGAGAACTTCTCAAGGGCGACCCGGAGTTTGCTTTTGAATTCTGTGGATTCACCGAGAAGAAGCCTACGATCATGGCGGTGGGAGGAAGCCTTGGAGCAACCCCCTTAAACACCGCTTTGAGAGGAATCCTCCCGGAGCTTCTCTCCAAATTCAATGTGATCCACCTTTGCGGTAAAGGAAAGGTAGATGAGTCTCTTGCCGCAACCCCGGGCTATGTTCAGTTCGAGTACATCGAGGGTGAACTCAAGGATCTTTTTGCTCTCGCGGACGTGATAATCTCCCGTGCCGGAGCCAACGCCATCTGTGAGATCCTGGCTCTAGCAAAACCCAACCTCCTCATTCCTCTCTCTGCGGCCGCCAGCCGGGGAGACCAGATCTTAAATGCCCGCTCCTTTGAGCGCCAGGGCTTTTCTCTGGTCATGGAAGAGGAAGAGATCACCAACGAGAAGCTTCTTCAGACAGTTATGGATCTCTACGAACACCGGGATGACTACAAGCGCACTATGGTGCAGAATCCTCAGATGGATTCCATCAATACTATTGTCAACCTCATTGAAGAGGTTTCCAAATAGCATTCTTGATAAATCGATCCTCCGCATGCCAGGCATATGGAGGATCTTTTTTTAATAATTCAATTTTCAACTCTGTTTCTTAACACCCCGATGCCTTCGATCCGGCAGATCACCACATCCCCGGGCTGCAAAAACTTCGGAGGATCAAAACCAAGCCCCACTCCCGAGGGAGTCCCTGTAGCAATGATGCTTCCGGCTTTGAGGGTCATTCCGGCACTCAGCTCCGCAATCGCCTCCTCGGGAGAACAGATCATAAGCCCGGTGTTGCTGTTCTGCCGAAGTTCTTCATTGATCTCACAGCTGATGGCAAGATTCTTCGGATTCAGCTCGTCCTTCGTCACAATGCAGGGTCCCATGGGGGTAAAGCCGTCCAGGCTTTTGCCGAAATACCACTGCTTATGCCGGGTCTGAAGGTTTCTGGCACTGACATCATTAATAATAGTATAGCCAAAAATACAATCACCGGCCTCCTCCTTTGACACCTGAAAAGCGTCTTTTCCAAGAATCACTCCCAATTCCACCTCATAGTCCAGACTATCCACCAGCCCTTCATAAAAGGGGATTGGATCCTCATGGGCGGAAGCCCGGTTCACCCTTTTGGAAAAATAAATAGTGTAGGGCCTTTCCCCTCCGAAGGACTCCCGGGAAAACCGTTCCGCCTCCTCAGCATGCTCATGATAGTTGATTCCAAGGCAAATAAGGTCCTGTCCGGGATACATGATAGGTGCGCAGAGCTTCGCCTTGGATAGAAGAATATTTCCAGCATCGTCTTTTTCCTTAAGGATCCTTTCAATTTCCGGAAGGGCACCCTGACCGTCTTTTTCGATGAACTCCTTAAGATTCTCTGAGCAAACCCCCAGATCTTTGAGCAAAAAGGCCGTCTTCCCTCCGTCTGCGGAAACCGCCGGGAGGCACTTTCCCTCCGTCTCTATAGTGTAAAATCTCATTCTTTCTTCTCCTTAAACAAGAAGGCACAGCCACCAAAAGGTAAGCTGTGCCAAAACTTCTATACCAGCGGGTTCTTTTTGAACTCCTCCACCAGTTTATCCCTCACCTCGTCGGTAAGCTCTCCGGGGATCCAAAGAGGGAATTTGCCGTCGTTCTTCCATCTGGGAATCACATGCACGTGGAAATGGAAAACGCTCTGCCCTGCTGCCTCACCATTGTTATTCACAATATTCACTCCGTCTGCTCCGGTGAAGTCTTTGAGTCTCTTCGCCAGCTTCTTAGCGATCACCATTGCTTTGCCGCAGAGTTCCTCAGGCAGCTCAAGTAAATTTGCATAGTGCTCCTTGGGAATTATGAGGGCGTGGCCGTCGTTGGCAGGTCCCAGATCCAAAAACACTCTGAAATCCTCATCCTCATAGAGGGTGGCGCTGGGAATCTCCCCTGCTGCTATCTTACAAAAAATACAGTTCTCATTACGCATAGTAATTACCTCCCGGTTCATAATTGATTCGTCTTTTTCTGCGGTAGAGAAGCATGGCCAGGAGAACTCCGGCAACAAGACCTCCCACATGAGCGGCATTATCCACCCCGGCGCTGGTAAATCCGTGATAGAGGCTGAAAAAGATCAGAAACATCAATCTTCCCGAAGTCATATCCTCCAGCCGCCCTCCGTTCACCAGAACTACGTAGGCCAGGGCTCCTATCATGGCGAATATAGCCCCGGAAGCTCCCGCGGACACCGCCACCCCATAAATATTACCCCTCATTGCGAGAAAAAGAGACAGTCCGTTTCCTGCAAGTCCCCCGAAAATATAGATCAGCAGGTACTTAAAATGCCCCACTGCCCTCTCCAGGTTGTCTCCCAGGAAAAAGAGGACCAGCATATTGTTAAAGAGGTGGTAAAACCCAAAGTGCAAAAACATGCTGGTAAAAAGAGTGTACCACTCTCCCCCGTAGATCACAAGCGGGGGCCACATGGCACCGTGAAGCGCCATGAAATTTGCATCCTCCGTGTTTCCAAGGAACTCCAGCACAATAAACACCGCGATGTTGATAAAAACCATCAGCAGGTTCACCGGAGCCTTGGTGCGGCGGCAATAATCTGCAAAACGTCTGAACATGAACGATATCCCTTAACCAAGCAGAGCCTGACCACTGCGGTCAAAGTGCCACTGGATGAACTTACCTTCCTTCTGGAAGATAAATACACAGAGGTGGGGATTGCTCTCCTCCGCATCTACAAAAACACTGTTGATAAGTCTGATATATCCCCCGAGAGGCGACTCCTCTGTGGGCTCAAAAAGACCGACACAGGTATCCTCCTCGATATCGGCAAGGCACTCGGAAAGCGCATCCAGGTTGGGGCTGTAGGAATCTGGAAACTCCAGGCCCTCCTTCAGAAGTCTGTGTATCTCGTTTTTGTCCGGTGCAGAAATCAGGTTGATCTTTACTTTTTTCATAACAAAAACCTCGCATATCAGAGATCGGATCTTCTAGGAGATGAGATCCACGATCTCTCCAATAAACATTACATGTACATCATCGTCCTCGGCATATACGCCCTCGGCGATCTCCGGCGCCATGTTCTCCTTGAGCATGGGCTGGGCAAAAAGTTTGCGGCAGATAAAGGTGAGCTGAGCCTCCTCATACACCACATGTTCTCCTAAGATCTTTGCGTGGATCTTAGTATCTTCAAGCTTGTCCGTATCTCTTCCGGAACGGCTTCCGATGTAGAGCAAATCTTTCTCCAAGCCCTTCGGGAAAAAGCTGATAGTGAAGTATTCACCCTCGTTCCTGAGAAGTTCATATGTGTAACGGGAAGGTCGCACATATACGGTTGCGATCTGCTTTCCGTTTGTGGCTCCGCCCCAGATAGTTCCAAGGCTTCCCCAGCTTATGGTCATCATGTTGAACTTATCTGTGGTGCCCGCAGTAAGCAGTGCCCACTGATCGTCAAACATATGAAAAACATCCAGCTCCATATCTTTAAGTTTCTCTGTGATCGTCATCTCAATACCCCCATATCTAGGTTACTAGCCGTTATACTCCCCGGCCAGAACTTTGTCAACTTCCTCTGAAAACTCCTCTTTACTGCAGGCCCCAACCAGACCTCTCAGGGGTTTTCCTCCATCAAAAAAGACAAACTTGGGAATACTCATAACCTGATATTTTCTTGCAATATTCATGTTGTCATCCACATTGATCTTGCACACCTTGAGGCGCCCCCGGTAATCCTCCGAGATCTCCTCAAGAACCGGTGACATCATTTTGCAGGGACCGCACCAGTCGGCATAAAAATCAACAAGCACCGGCATATCCTGGTCAAGTACTTCAGCTTCAAAAACTTTCTCATCCACTTTAATTACCATCTTACACCTCCTGTCTTTGTCTGATGATCATCTTGTTTATGGGCATCCCCATTGCGGAGAATTTTGCCTCGTACTCTGTCATGATGTTTCCCTCGCAAAGGACCGGGTCATTGTGAAGATCTCTGGTACTGGAAAGCACCTCCCAGCCGGCCTCCCTTGCTTCCTCCAGGGAAAAATCAAACAGATCATTATTATCTGTCTTAAACTCTACGATTCCGTCCGCCCTGAGAGTGTTTACGTACCTGGCAAGAAACTGCCTGGATGTAAGCCGTCTTTTTGCGTAACGTTTCTTGGGCCAGGGATCGGAAAAATTGAGGTAGATGTGGTAGATTTCCCCTTTTGCAAAAACCCTCTCCATCTCCGCCGCATTCATTCTGAGAAAACAGATGTTGTCCAGCTGATCGTAGGGCTCCTCAGCCCTTTTCTGAATCGCCCGAAGAAGAACGCTGGAGTAGATCTCCACCCCAATATAGTTGTTCTCCGGATGCTCAAGGGCGTGCTGCAAAATAAAATTGCCCTTTCCCATACCGATCTCCAGATAGATCGGCTTATCATTGCCGAAAACTTCATGCCACTTCCCCGCCAGAGTGAAGGACTTGTCCTCGTCCACCACGTAGGGGCTTGCTGCGATCTTCTCCTCGGCACCTTTGATATGATGTAATCTCATATACCGATAACACTCCTATACTTCTAATGTGATCGTTCTGTCGGTGCGCGCATACCTCCGCACCTTGATACCCGCCGCCTCGAACATTCGCTTGGAAGCCATTACTGAGGCAGTGTTCGAGTACTTGTCACAGTCGTAGATCACCTCTTTGATACCCGACTGGATTATGGCCTTGGCACATTCATTGCAGGGAAAGAGAGTGACATAGATCTTTGTGTCCTCCAGGCTGCCTCCCCGATAATTCAGAATGGCATTCAGCTCGCTGTGGGTAGAATAAAAATACTTGTTGTCCAGTGGCTCCCCCTCTCTTTCCCAGGGGAAGTCATCGTCGGAACAGCCAATAGGGAAGCCATTGTAACCCATGGACAGGATCTTGTTGTCCCGGCTCACGATGCAGGCCCCCACCTGGGTGTTAGGATCCTTTGAACGCATTCCCGAGAGCATTGCAATCCCCATAAAATACTCGTCCCATGAAATGTAATCGGTTCGTTTGCTGCTCATGATAACCCTCCTTTAGTGGGGCCTTCTCAGTCCAGCATAATAAGACTGAGTTTTGCCGCTACCCTTGATACCGCGTTCTCTATTATATCACAGCACTCCTCGTATCCTTCTTCCCCGTGTCCGTAGGGGGAAGGAATCTCCAATGCCGGTTCCTCAAGAAACTCCGGAAGAGTGTAGACATTGTCTATTCCCTCATATTTCCGAAGCAGCTTGACCTTGAGTTTTAAATCAAAAGTCAGGAACAGAGTATCCTTTCTGATATCCTCACCGGAAAGTTCTCTGGCTGAGTGATATATTGCTCTTCGTCCCTGTTTCTCCAGTATCATCTGGATTCCCTGACATATAGGCTCGGGAAAAGGCGCCACCATTCCCCGGCTCTCAATGGATATAAGCCTCGGAAGCGTCATATTCTCCAGCACATAGGCCGCATAAGGCGCCCTGTCGCTGTCGGAATTGTCCAGAAAAACTATCCGGTCCACCTTGCTCAGATCATTGTCATTGGCAAGGTGTACCACCTTCTGTCCCGCCGCCTTCATAAGCCGGTTCATGATCGCCTGTCCTACTCCATCCAGGGCAAAAGACTCGGAAAAGATCTTCTCCACGTCCGTCTCGTCAAATTCCCGGAGCACCCGATAAAGGTTCTGGGCAATAGTGTCCGGATCGATCCGGCTTCCTATGCTCCTGTAATTAAGTCCCTCAAAGTGAACCGCCAACTCATCGGTGGTGATGATTCCCACCTTCTCATTGTTGGCAATAGCCTCATCGGCACAGCGGCGCATCTCCTTGGCCGCTCTTATAGGCTCTCCCTCAAAAACCGTAAGCTCTGCTTTTGGAGCGTAGTGTCGGTATTTCATTCCGGGAGCCTTGGGGGGCACAGGGGATTTGGCATCCAGAATCTTCGCATCCACATCCACTCTGCCAATTACCTTCTCAAGCATTTCTCTCGTCACAAATCCCGGTCTCAGTATCATGGGGGGATCCACAGTCATGTCTACAATGGTGGATTCCAGTCCGAGAACCGAGGCGCCTCCGTCAATGACCATATCGATCCTTCCCTGAAGATCTTTTAGGACGTGCTCTGCCAGAGTAGGGCTGGGGCTTCCGGAGCGATTGGCGCTGGGAGCCGCAATGAAGCCACCTCCGCTTTTGATCATTGCCCTTGCAATATCATTGTCCGGAAAACGCACCGCTACAGTGTCCAGTCCGCCGGTGACTGTGCAGGGAATCCCCTGTCTTTTGAAAAAGATCAGAGTCAGAGGTCCCGGCCAAAAAGCCTCCATAAGCATCTTAGCCTTATCCGGTATCTCCCTTGCCACCTCGTTCAGATCCGCCACATCCGCTATGTGAACGATCAGGGGATTGTCTGACGGCCTTCCCTTGGCGGCATAGATCTTCCCTGCCGCATCCGGATCAAAGGCGTCTCCTCCGAGACCATACACCGTCTCCGTGGGAAAAGCCACAAGTCCGCCGTTTCGCAATATCTCCCCGGCTTTTGCAAAAAGAGCCAGCCCCAGAGGCAGCTTGACCTCCTCAGGTTTAATCTGTGCTACTAATGTCTCCAATTAAGGTCCTGTCCTTTCCGTGACAAAAACGAACTAATTTACATAAGATTCGATCATTACCCAGATATCCGTATTCTCCTGGGTGAGCTTCCAGAATGCGCAGCCCGCGATATTGTTGTCCTTCATGAGCTGAAGCTTCTGATCCAGAGAGTACTTGTTCTCAAGCCAGATGCTGAGCCGCTTTCCATCCTTCTCAAAGGTGGCAAAGTACTCTCCCACTTCCTCATCCAGAGTAGGAGTGGCGTTGTTCTCGCCTAAAAGTTTCTCCGCCTCATCCATCCTTACCGTCTGAACTGAAAGGTTATAGGAGCTGGTTCCCGCAATGGGCTCCTCCACCCAAAGCTTGGTGTAAAAAGGAAGTCCGATGACGATCTTATCCGCCGGAGCCACCTTCAGAGTATCCCTTATGGCATCTGCAACATAGTTTACTGAAGAGTTGGGTCCAATCTCCTCGCTCCAGCTGCCGTACTCGTCATAAGCCATGATAATGAGGTAGTCAACGATCTGAGCCTGTTCCTCTCTGTGGTACTGGTAAGTCCAGGCTGAGGGAACATAAGTATCTACCGAGAGCACCAGATCATTGTTGCGGCAGGCCACGGACATCTCTCTTATGAACTGAATGTAGTGAGGATCACAGTCCTCCCCAACTTTCTCGAAATCGATATTGATACCGTCAACCCTTGCGGCAACAGCAGCATTCACGATCTGTTTCTCAAGATTTCTTCTTGAGCTCGTGCTTGAAAGAAGCGCCTTTGTCTCCTCTGCTGAGTGTATTCCTCCAAAAGAGCCTCCGTCAAAATCATTGGCCACTGCCCAAACTGAAACCCCCTTACTGTGAGCGGTTTCAACATATTCGCTGCTGGCAAGAGACTTTATGTTGCCGGCTGTATCCATGGCAAAAAACCAGGTAGGAGCAATTACATTCATGCCACTTCTTCCGGCAATAACCTCGGATACAGAACCGTTGGCAGTTAAGCTTGTCACCTGATGCCAGCCAAGACACACCGTCTCATCCATCTGTATACTGGTGTACTCCGGCGCAGTAAATGCCCTGTCAATAGCCAGCTCCACCGGATCCGAAATGTGGGAGTTCTTCACATATCCCACAAATCCGTCCTCTGTAGCCACCCGGGAAAACTTATCCCCCTCTTCCAGATAATAAAGATCAGTTCCCTTCTCTACATCCGAAAGAGCCTCGGACTTCTTGTTGGGATCAAGAAGCACCTGTGTTTTCTTCCTTGCCTCCACTGTCCGGACCCCTTCAAAATTCGAGCGGATCACCACTCTGTCCGGATCTTCGTATACCTTATAGTCCATATCGGTATACTGACTCACAAAATCAAGAGAGATGAAGGCTCTTTCACCCTCAACGATAAAAGAATCACTTCCTGCTGACTCCTCCACCACTTCTGTGGGAAGAGCATAGAGAAGGAGCTGTTCATTCATATCAAAATAAACCTTGGTGTTGACCTTGGTTCTGATCTCATCATAGTCAACGTAGATATTATCTCCGCTCTTAATTACACTGTCTCCCGGAATCACCTGATCATTGATCACAAGACCGGTTCCGTCGTTTCCTGTTCCGAAATACGCGTTGAGATCGGTGATCTTATTTCCGGAAGAAAGGACGCTCCTTATTCCAAAAATAATAAATCCAAGAGCGATCAACAGTATTGCTATGGTAAGAACGATCTTTATAATAAGACCATTTCTTCTTCGTCTTCTTCTGCTCATAGATTGCATACCTCCACGAGCGTATTATAACATAATCAAAATTTCGTGCAAGTTTGGCATATTCCTGTGTTTTTAAGGCACACTCTCCGAAAAGCCATTATAGCGTACTGACAAACGGACGATTTCTCCCCCGTTTGTCAAAAAAGCTATTGATGACGTATCAAATAACAGCAGCTAAATACGCATGGTTCCGTTTCAGGATATCTACAGCCTCACCTTTCATTAATATAGTGTCAGCAGTCTAAAGGAAACTATGATATCCTGTCGAAATGAAGTTCCGCCATGCCGTTCTCGTCAAAACAGTAATCTCTCATATACTGGGCATCCTCATCGAGACAAAGCTCTCTGATGATCTGGCAGGGGCTCATCCTGCGTTTATCTACCTTCAGGATCACACCCTCGGCTTCCAGTGCCGACAGCTCCCGGTATAAAAGGCTCTCTACCTTGTCTTCGTAAATCATAAAACTCTCCTGCTGCAAAAAGAACTCACCGGCACCACCGAAAAAACCGTGATAGTGCAAAGGATGATTATGTGGTAATCATTGGCGGCAGCCGATGGCTGTGTCGGAAAAAGGCGGGCCCTTGAAAAGAACTACGTGTAACAAACGAAAATATGGAAAAATGTTCCTGATAATATGTAAGGATAGATTTGAATTATGATAGTATTCTCAGATAGGTTCGGAGTCTGCTTCGAACCCAGCAACAAAACGTCTTATAGGAGCCGTATCACCACCTTAATCGGCTCGCCTTTTTATGTAACATATTATATATGTTGTGTGTTCTTTTTGCAAGTCTTTTTTTGCTGGAGCAAAGATACTCCCGGCACCCTTTACAGAATCACTTTTTTTGGATATAATAACAAGAATCCCAATACTATGGGTTGCTGTAAAATAAGTACAAAGGAGATGATTCAATGAAAATAGAGAAGATTAATGACCATCAGATCCGCTGTACACTTACTTCTGCAGATTTAATAGCCCGACAGCTTAAGCTCAGCGAGCTTGCCTACGGAACAGAGAAGGCCAAGATGCTTTTTCAGGATATGATGGATCAGGCCAATGATGAATTCGGTTTCGAAGTCGGAAACGCTCCTCTTATGATCGAGGCCGTTCCAACCTCTCAGGATTCCATCTCCCTGATCATCACCAAGGTAGACACTCCCGAACTTATAGACAGCCGTTTTCCCAAGCTTTCCAAAGCTTTAGGTGAGACTCCCATTCCGGAAACGGATATGAAACTTGAGGGTTTTGATAACAATAATAATGATTCGTCCCCGTTCCACATGATAAGGGTCTTCGTGTTCCAGCACCTTGACTCCATCATCCGTGCCGCCCACATGTTGAAGGGCGTGTACGACGGTTCGAATTCCTTATACAAAGATCAGGTAACCAACGACTATATTCTTGTAGTCTCTGCAGAAGGTAAGGAGGGTACTGACTACTTCCGGGTTTGCAATATGCTCACCGAGTACGGTATTCAGAACTACACTAACGGCGGAATACTCGCCTTCCTTGAAGAACACTGCGAGCTTATGATCGGAGCCAATGCGCTTCAGACCCTTGCAGAATTCTAAGGTGAACTTTTTTGGATGTGACCTCATTTCGGGGTCACATCCTTTTTTGTTTTTGCGGCGATTAGGGACGGGACAAAGCCCTGACTTTGGTGACCGCATTTTCCAAAAGCCAAATCCAGGTCATTGTTTCAAGATCAAAGAGGCATCGAAACACACTGCTGTGTTTCGATGCCCCTTAGCATTAAATCTTATATTACCAAATATGTTCCGGACCAATATCCTCAATTTTGTGCACCCCGCACATGGCCATGGTATCCGCCAGCTCTCCGGCAATCTTGCTGACATAGGCTTCCACGCCCTCTTTGCCTCCGCCGTAAACCGCGGTGACGAAAGGTCTGGCAATCAGCACCCCGTCTGCCCCCATGGCGAGAGCCTTGAACACATCCACACCGGATCGGATTCCGCCGTCCACCAGTATCTTCATTGAATCCCCTACGACCTCAACAATCTCTTCCAACACTTCCGCTGTGGCAGGACACTGGTCAAGCACCCGGCCTCCATGGTTGGAAACGATGATGGCTGAGGCCCCGGCTTCTTTTGCCTTAAGGGCGCCCTTTGCGGTCATAACTCCCTTTACGATGAAGGGAAGACCTCCGTCTTCAATAATTTTCTTAAGCTCCTCCACTGATTTGCTTCCGGCAGGAGGAGTCATGTTCTTAAGGAACGGCAGTCCAGCCGCGTCCACATCCATAGCCACCGCAAAAGCTCCGGCTTCCTTAACCATCTCCAGCTTCTCGTGGACTGTACCGAAGTTCCAGGGCTTTACAGTTGGGATTCCAAGTCCGTCCACTGCTCTTATTGCCCGGGTAGCCGCCTTCATGACCTCAGGATTAGTTCCGTCGCCGGTAAAAGCCGCAATTCCGGCCCCGGCACAGGCTGAGACCAGGATGTCATTGTAGGTAACGTCGTCATACTTGTCCCCGTAGTGAAGGTTTACTGCGCCAACCGGTCCCGCAAAAAACGGGTACTTGAACTTCTTACCGAAAAGCTCTATGGAAGTGTCCACAGGCTTGTTCTCTATAAGAGTATCCATCTGTACCCGGATCTCTTTCCAGGCATCATAGTTTCTCATTGCGGTATCCCCCACGCCCTTGGCGCCGGGGCCGGGAATCTGATTTTTGCAGGCCCGTCCGTTGCACTCAGGGCAGGCTTTGCAGAATCTGCCGATCACCGGTCTTGCATTTTCGATCACTTCGTTGTAGTTCATCTTATCTCTCCTTTACTTCGGAGCCTTATTAGGAAGAAACATTATCGGATCTCGATCACCTTGTAGCCTTCACCCTCCACAGCGCTTCTGAGCTCCGCATCAGAAACTTCCTTTGAGAGAGTAACCACCGCATTGCCGGCGGTGTGGCTTGCTATTGCCTCCTCAACTCCGTCGATGGCCTCAAGAGCCTTTTTTGCATGGGCCTCACAATGACCGCACATCATACCCTCTATTATAATTGTTTTTTCCATGTTTACTATCTCCTTTTCTTCAGATTTGTTGTTTTTATTTCTGATCCGGAAGTCCTTTCCGGGGTCATATATGTTCAAAAGATTCAGCCTCAGGGCATTAGTCACCACACAGAAGCTGGAAAGGCTCATGGCCGCTGCAGCAAACATGGGGTTCAGCTGCCATCCCAGTAGTTTTACGAAAGCTCCTGCCGCCAGGGGGATTCCCAGGCAGTTGTAGAAAAAGGCCCAGAACAGATTCTGGTGAATATTTCTTAGGGCTCCTCTGCTGAGTCTTATTGCCGCCGGCACATCCAGAAGGCTGTTTTTCATGAGCACCACTTGCGCTGCGTCCACTGCCACGTCAGCTCCTGCCCCAATGGCGATTCCGATATCCGCAGAAGTAAGGGCCGGGGCGTCATTGATTCCGTCTCCTACCATGGCCACTACTCCCTCTTCTTTGAGCTTTCTCACGGCTTTTTCCTTGCCCTCGGGGAGAACTCCTGCGATCACCTCGTCCACTCCGGCTTTTGCCCCTATGGCACTTGCAGTTCGCTTATTGTCTCCGGTGAGCATTACCACCCGGATACCCATATTTTTCAGCTCCGCAATGGCTTTTGTGCTGTCCTCCTTGAGGGTGTCCGCCACCCCAATGATTCCAAGAACAGCGTTTCCTTTTGAAAAAACGAGAGGGGTCTTACCCTCCTCGGAAAGTCTGTCTGCCTCCTGTCGGAAGGCTTTTGCCTCAGGGATTCGGCTCTCAAGAAAGTCCATGCTGCCTCCGAGGATCCGGTCCTCCCCGGCTTTTGCAAAAAGACCATGGCCGGTCAGGGCCTCAAACTCCGAAACCGGAAAAGCCGAAAGGGAAAGTTCTTCCGCTTTTGCTATTATAGCATTGGCCAACGGGTGCTCGCTCTTTATCTCCAGGGAGTAGGCCGTCTCCATAAGCTCTTCCGCCGTCGTTCCCTTTCCGGGAAGGATATCTGTGACTTCGGGCTTTCCCTGAGTTATGGTTCCGGTCTTATCCAACACTGCAATGGTCGTCCTGCCGGTGCGCTCCATGACCGCGGAGGTCTTAAACAGGATGCCGTTTCGGGCACCTTTGCCGCTTGCCACCATTATGGCTACAGGGGTTGCAAGCCCCAGTGAGCAGGGACAGCTTATCACCAGCACTGATATGGCTCTCCCAAGGGCATAACCAATATCCTTCCCAAGCAAAAGCCAGATAACCCCTGTCACCACCCCAATGGCGATGACCGCGGGAACGAAAACTCCGGAGACTTTGTCTGCGATCTTGGCAATGGGCGCCTTGGTTGCCGCCGCCTCACTCACCATCTGAATTATCTTGGAAAGAGTTGTATCTTCTCCCCTGCAGATCGCCCGGCACCGGATAAAACCGTTGCAGTTGGTGGTTCCTGCATAAACTCTGCTTCCCTCTCCCTTGTCCACCGGAATACTCTCTCCGGTGAGAGTGGATTCGTCCACCCCGGTGACTCCTTCTATTACGGTACCGTCAATAGGTATATTCTCTCCCGGGCGTACAAGGAAGATATCTCCAATGTTCAGTTCCCCCACCGGGATCCTTCTCTCCTCCCCGTCAATCTCCACCGCTGCCGTGTCCGGAGTCAGTTTCATGAGGCTCTTCAGTGCATCTGTGGTCTTGCCCTTAGAACGGGCCTCCAACATCTTTCCCACTGTGATGAGGGTCAGGATCATGGCTCCGGACTCAAAATAGAGTCCATGCAAAGTCATCATGGCCTGCTTCGAAAGACCCTTATTCATGAGATCCAGGATCACGAAAAGCTCCCATGTGCTGTAACCGTAAGCTGAAGCTGCTCCAAGGGAAACCAGGGCATCCATGTTGGGAGCTTTGTTAAGGATACTCTTTGCTCCGCTTACAAAAAACTTCCGGTTGATGATCATCACCGCGGTGGTTAAAAGGAGCTGAAGAAGCCCCTGCGTTCCGGGGTTTCCCGCCAGTCCCTCCGGCAAGGGGAGCCCTGCCATAGAGTGTCCCATGGATATGTACATCAGAACTATTAGAAAGCCGAGGGAACATACAAGTCTCCGCTTAAGCGCCGGGGTCTCAGTGTCCTCCAAAATATCCTCGCCCTGGCAGGCAGTGCTCCTTGCCCCGGAATCAGCCTTCTCCTTAGCTTCATAACCTGCCGCCTTCACAGCTCTCATTATCTCTTCAGGCTTTGCGGTACCTTCCACCCCCATTGAGTTGGTCAAAAGGCTCACGGCGCAGCTCTCCACCCCGGGCACCTTTAAGACTGCCTTCTCCACCCGGGCCTGACAGGCGGCACAGCTCATGCCTGACACCAAGTATTGTTTCATTATCATCACCTCTATTTCATCAGTTTCCTGAGGACCTCAACGAGTTCATCAACCACCTCGTCCTTGCCCTCTCTTATGTCTCTTGCCACGCAGCCCCTTATGTGGCTGGCAAGCAGCTCCTTGTTAAAAGAATTAACCGCCGCATTCACCGCTGCCGACTGGGTAAGAATGTCGGTGCAGTAGGTGTCCGTCTCCACCATGCGCTTAAGCCCCCTGATCTGCCCTTCGATACGATTAAGCCGGTTGATGAGAAGCCGCTGCTCCTCCGGGGTCCTGTGGGTGGTCTTGTTGCAGCATCCGCAGCCCTTGTTAGTCTCTTCCATTTCGATTCTCCTATATCCAGATAACGGTATATCTATCGCTATACCCCCTGAGGGTATCTGTCAAGACAAAAATTATCCGGCAGGGTTTTATGCCTGCCGGATACAGATTCATTCTAAATTATTATCCTATTTGGATGCAAGATATTTGTTGATCTCAGCAACAAGCTCGTCCGCATTGATTCCGTGCATTGCTGCACCGTCTTCCAGGGGCTCCATAGCATGTGCGGGGCAACCTACACAGTGCATTCCAGCCTCAAGAAGGATCTCTGCGATACCCATATCGATATCAAGAATCTCGCCCATAGTCATTGACTTGTTTACTTCAGCCATCTATTTGTCCTCCTTATTATGTCACTTTCCTATGACATACAATGAATTGCTTTGCCGCGTAACGGAATAATTATAATACAAGAATTTCTCCCTTTCAACACTCAGAGACTGAAGTTGGTATCATGTTTTTCGTCCCTTCCCAGAATCCTCACGGGAACCGGGTTTTTGCCGTCGGCCCCTTTTACCTCACAGATGTCACAGTTTGAGAGCCAGTGTCCCTTCAGGTCTCTCCAGGAAAGCCCCATGAGTACGCAGAGCAGCTCCCTGAGGGCAATCTGGTGGGAGATGACCAGGATGTTCTCCTCATCTTTTGCAAAAAGATTTTCCCGGGCAAACTCCAAAAGCCTGGCTCTTAGCTCAAGTCCCCCCTCGATTCCCTCAGGGGCGGGATAACTCTCCGGGTCCTTCAGAAAATTCATAGCAAAAAGGGTCAGCTCCTTCACGTCCGTCTCCTCGTAGGGACCATAGGACATTTCCATGAGGCGATCATCCAAGATGAACTCCTCCCCGGAAACGCAAAGGGCGATCTCACCGGTTTCCACCGCCCGCCTCAAAGGGCTGGAGAAAACCCTGTCAAACTTAAGTCCGCTGTCCCTGATCACTTTTCCGGCGTTCTTTGCCTGAAGTCGTCCCTGCTCGTTTAGGGGATGATCGCACTGTCCCTGCATCAGGTTTTGCTTATTCAGTTCGGTCTGACCGTGGCGCAAAAGGTAGATCATTATTCCTCAGCTTTTCCGGCAAGCTCCAATTCCTCGGCGTATACCTGCATGCCTCTGATACAGATCTCCGCAACCTCTCTGATCTCCATACCCAGCATCTCACAGCCTTTTAAGATGAGTTCTCTGTCGCATTTTGCCGCGAAGCGCTTGTCTTTGAATTTCTTCATGAAGCTTTTTACAGAAAGGTCGGTGATTCCGGTGGGGCGCATGAGTGCCGCCGCAGAGATTATTCCGGTGAGCTCATCCACGGTGAAAAGGCTTTTCTCCATGTTGGTTACCGGCTCCACATCGGTGCAGATGCCGTAGCCGTGGGAGAGGATCGCTCTCACGTCTTCTTCCGAAACTCCTGCCTCCAAAAGAGGTTCCTTTGTGTGAGCCAGATGCTCCTCAGGGAACTTCTCGTAGTCATAATCGTGAAGGTAGCCCACTGCCTCCCAGTGCTCCTTATCCTCTCCGAACTTCTCCGCCATAGCGCCCATCGCCGCACTTACGCTTAAGGCATGCTTTATGAGATGAGGTTCGGTTACCATTGTTGCGTTTAATTCTTTTGCTCTTTCAAGTGTCAGCATTTTCCTTACTCCTTGATCTTCTCCGGTTTCGTATTTCTCTCCCAGAAAACCCGGTCTTCATAGCCCTGGATCCTGGGATCTTCTTTTGCTTTGGACAGCCGGTATTCCGCCCACAGTGCATATCTTGGGTTGATCTCACAGCCACAGTAGTCCCGTTTTAGCTTCAGGGCCGTCACCGAGGTGGTGCCTGAACCGAGAAAAGGATCAAAAACCACATCCCCCTCGTTTGAACTGGCCAGGATCAGCTTCGCCATGAGCTTCTCCGGCTTCTGGGTAGGATGCTCCGTGTTCTCCGGCATGGACCAGAACGGCACGGTGATGTCATCCCAAAAGTTTGAGGGACAGGTGTCCCGGTATTTCATAGAGCCATCCTGGGTCCAGTCTTTGGGGACTCCGTCTTTTTTATAAGGGGCAATGACCCGGCGTCTTTGCTTCACCGCATCCAGGTTGAAGGTGGGTTCTTTGCCCTTCACTCCGTACCAGATGTCCTCCATGCTGTTTTTCCAGTTATCCTTCGCCCCCCGGCCCTTCTCTCGCTGCCAGGTGATGCGGTTTCGGATCCGGACAAACTCCCCAAGGACCTGTCCTATGATGAGAGATGACTCCCAGTCACAGCACACATAGATGGTTCCGTTCTCTTTGAGAAGGGGAATCACTGCCGAGAGCCACCTTCTGGTGTAATCCTCGTATTCCTTCGGGTCTTTTTTTGCAAAAGTACTTCCGTGGAACTCCTTGGTGAGATTGTAAGGGGGATCCGCGATGATCAGATTGAAACTCTCCCGGGGCAAAAGTTCTGCCGTCTCCAGCACATCCCCAAGGATAGTGCGGTTTCTGCACTCTGAGAGGGGTATGGGGCGATCCTTTTCCGGAATCAGTACCTTGTCCAGGTACTCCCTTCCCTCCTCCAATGTGAGTGAAATTGTCTTGTTGCGTCCTTTTGCCATTCGGCGCTCTCCCTGTTATCAAAACTGAGCACCCGATACTCTCGGATGCTCAGAAAACTTACTGAAATTTCACGTTGCCCAGCATGATCTGAAGGATGTCGTGATCGGTCTCCTTCATTCCTACTCTTCCAACGTAGCCGATACTCTTCATGGTCTCCTCCACAGTCTCCAGAACAACACCGTCTCCGGGATGGAAGGAAAGGTCATCCATGCTCATGTTGTGAGCCAGGATCGCCGCCTCCACCGCTGAGGCGATCTTCGCCGCACAGGAGGCCTTGGCTCCATCACAGATGATTCCGGACGTGTTGGCCAGGGTGTTGACTATGGTGTTGGCGATCTGCTCGAAGCTGCCGTCGTAGAGATAGGTGATGCCGGCGCCGGTTCCGCAGGCCGCACTCACCGCACCGCAGAAAGCTGAGAGGCTTCCGATGTAGGACTTCTGGTGGATCGCCGTCAGGTTTGCCAGAATCAGGGCCCTGAAAAGTCTTTCCTCGGAAAGGTTATACTCCTTGGCATACACAAGGAGAGGAAGGGAAACGGTGATTCCCTGATTTCCGGAACCACTGTTAATTACAACAGGAAGGGCACAGCCTCCCATTCTGGCATCAGAAGCTGCTGCCGCGTAGGCTCTGGCTCTGACGTTGACAGAAGGGGCCTCGGATTTGATCAGGGTCCTTCCCACCTGAGCTCCGTAGTGTCCGGTGAGACTCTCTTTTGCAATAGCCTCATTCATCTGAAGCTGTCTCTCAAGGATAGGGCGTACCGGCTCCAGATCACAGGTGGTGGCATAATCATAAATACCGTCCAGGGTCATAGCCTGCTTCTTTAACTTCTTCTCCTCGCTGGACATTACATCCTCGTGGTAGAGAACCTCATCGTCCTTTGTGATATCAATGATGTGAGTGTGGTTGTCGGAGATGGTAACGCTGGCGGTGTGTTCACCTTTGGTCACCACGGCTCTCACATAGAGATTCTCCACTCCCTCCTGCAGCCGGCACTCACAGTAGCCTTTATCTCTTAATTCCTTCATCTTCTCGATGTCTGCCTCTGTCACGGAAGAAAGCACTTCCAGCTCTCTCTTCTCATCTCCGCAGAGAGCCCCGAGGATAGCTGCAGTGTCCATTCCCTTCATTCCGCCGGAATTGGGAACGGTCACACCTTTTACGTTCTTTATGATGTTACCACTCAAAAAGAGAACCATTGAATCAGGGATCTCTCCCAGAGTTGCTCTAGCTTTTGCTGAAGCCAGGGCGATCGCTATAGGTTCAGTACAGCCCATTGCCGGGATCAGTTCACTTCTCAGAATTTCTTCGTATTCTTTGTCTGTAAATCTCATGTCTCACTCCATAATTCACTACAGCGGGACCGTCACTCCTAACGGGTGAGGATGCTTACCGTAATGTAGTCATCGTTAAACAGGTTACCGGAAAACGCCATGGGAATATCTCCCAGGGAATAATAGACTTCTTCCATGAGAATCACGGGACATCCTTCCCTGATTCCAATCTTCTCTTCATCCTCAGGTTTTGCCAGATAGGGCAAAAAGCTCAACTGCCCGTAGGCCAGCTCCTTAAGAAACAACTCCTCAAACACAGTGAAAAGACTCTTCTTCAGATCCTCCTCCGTGGGCTGTCTCTTGAAGTGTCTCCTGGGCAGATAGTTGGAGCAGTGGATCGCCTTATTTCCGTCGGCAAAGATCGTCCGCTCACAGTACACGATGTCCTCCTCGGGGCCAAGCTTCAGAATTCTCTGCATGCGCTCATCCGGCTTAATGATCCTGGCGGGGCTCACTGAGTCCGTCGCCTTGTATCCCTGACCTTCCACCAGCTTCATGAAACCTCTGAACTGATCGACTCTGGCTGCGTTCTCCAACGCACTGCGATGAAAATAGTTGCCCGAGCCGTGCTTCTTGGTGACAACACACTCTTCCCGCAAAAGCAGAAGTGCGTCTCTCACCACCGCAACACTTACCCCAAAACGCTCCGCGAGCTTTGACTCCGACGGAAGCTTGTTATTCTCGAATTCCTCTGTCATTATCATGTGGATGATCGCGTCTTTGACCCGGTCTCCCAATGAGCTTGAATCTCGAAGAAGCATACTCTCTCTCCTACAACACTATAATCTGGATTTAACCATTGCATAGGCAACGGCATATAGCTCTCTTAAGTAGTGGGTGGGTAAAAGCCACCACACTGTCCTCGCCGGCACCGCCCCGGCCCTCATTCCAAGGCGCCCGGCCATCTTAAGGGCTCTGTATTCGTGATACTCGTTTGTGACTATGGCAAACTCTCCGCCAAGACCTCTCTTATTTGCAATATCCCGGGAAAACACAAGGTTCTCCAAAGTACTTGTGGATCTGTCCTCCAAAAGGATCCTATCCTCACTGACTCCAAGCCCAATAAGCTCTCGTCTCACGCACTCCGCCTCGGTGATCTCCTCTCCCTTTCCGGCTCCCCCGGAGGCGATCGCCACCGCCTTCGGATCCGCATCGAGTCTGTCTTTCGCGGCAAGAATCCGCTCCATAAGCATCAGCGAGGGCCTTGTTCCCCTCACTCTGCAGCCAAGTACGATTATCACCGCCCCTTCATGGGGCTTATTTCTCACCGACCGAATCATCTCCCCGGTTATGACCCCGGTATATAAAAGGATCATACCGAAAAGGATTCCCAGGAAAATCAAAAGAATCTTTCCCCCGGGCCGACGATACATCTCTAAAATATAATAGTTGATTTCAGAAAAAAAAGCCATATAGCACACCAAAAAAAGGGAAAGAACCAGCCCGGTGGCGTTTCCCGGGTTAAGACTTTTCGTTCTGAAGGGGAGGCAGAAGATCACAAAAGCAAAAACCCCCGCTCCTCCCAGCAATATTCTTAAAATCATTTTAATACCAATTTCTTGAGTGCCTCACAGATGGCCTCTTTGCCGCAAAGGTACATTCCCTGAATCATCACCGGGGAGCCTCCGCCTCTGCCGTTCAGCTCCCGATTCAGGTCTTTTGAGGCAGCTCTCAGGTCGATGCTCTCTGAGCCAAGGCAATAATTCCAGCCCTCTTCCCCGTCCTCTTTACGGGAAAATACACCGCAGATCTTTGCATCTCCCCGCTTCACCAGCCGGTCGCAGAACTGACGGATCTGCACCGGGGATAGGTTCTCCTCAAAATCCAGGATCATATCCTCCTCCGGAACCAGGGACTTCTCCTTAAGCTCAAGATACATGTTGATTCCCCGGACAAAAGCTTCTTTTGCAGAAGTATTCTCACTCATGAGACGTTCCACCGCTTTTGCTGTCTCCAGGGGTTTTGCGGACAGAAGATGGGAGACCTCTGTGTTCTGAGCCTGAATTTTTCCCACCATATCCAGGGCCTTTCTTCCGGCCACCGCCTCGATCCTGACTCCCCCCTTATTGTTGATGAGCGAGAGACACTTGATAAGTCCGATCTCTCCGGTGCGCTTAACGTGAGTTCCGCAGCAGGCACAGAGATCCGCCTCCGGAATGTCGATGAGCCTCACCTCTCCGGTGAGTTCTTTTTTGCTGCGGTAATCGATCTCATCAAGCTCTTCTTTTTCCGGAAAAAGTTCTCCGATCTCCACATTGCTCCAGATGATGCGATTCGCCGCCGCCTCTATCTCCTGCATCTGGTCAAAAGACATAGGGCCGTTAAAATCCAGCTGCATGAACTCCGCTCCCATATGAAAGCCCACATTGTCATAACCGAAAGTTCTGTGCACCAGTCCGGAAAAAATATGCTCCCCAGAGTGGTTCTGCATGTTATCGAAGCGCTGCTCCCAATCGACGACCCCCTTCACAGAAGAACCCACGGGTATCTCCCGGTCCGTCAGGTGACAGATTTTATCTTCCTTTCGGCGGACATCCAGCACCTCTGCCTTTTCCCCTCCAAAAACAAGACAACCTTTGTCGGCACTCTGGCCACCCCCTTCCGGGTAAAAGGCTGTCTGAGTGAGGACTACCTCCCAGCCTTTTTTGCTTTTCTCGCAGCTCACCACCGCGGCCTCAAACTCTTTTATGTAAGGATCCTTATAAAAAAGCTCTGAAAACATCTATTTCCTCCGATTCCATCTAACCTCGTAGAGGTCTTCTCTTCTGTGTTTCATCAGGGGAAGACTCCCCTTTATCTCGTCGACCCTTGAAAGGTCAAGCTCCACCATGAGGACTCCCTCCTTCTCATCAAGCTCCCCAAGGACCTCTCCCCAGGGGTCTACCGCCAGAGTGTGTCCGTAGGCCTTATATCCCGCCTCCTCGCTGTAGGCCGAGGAACAACTGACGATGAACATCTGGTTGTCCACTGCCCGGGCCCGGCAGGTGAGGCTGAAGTGGGGCCTTCCGGTCTTAGTGCTGAAAGATGCCGGAACAAAAGTGACCTTCGCCCCCTCCAGGGCCATTAAACGGAAAAGCTCCGGGAACCGAAGATCGTAGCATATACACAATCCCATCTTTCCAAACTCGGTATCAAAGACGGTGTACCTATCTCCGGGAGTCAGGGTGTCCGACTCGAAAAATCGTTTTCCAGGTCCGAAGTCCACATCGAAAAGATGCACCTTCCGATGCTTTGCGATCATTATCCCCTTCCGGTCAAAAACATATCCTGTGTTGTATACATGTCCCTTGTCATCGATCTCGGGAACACTCCCTGCTACCAGATATATGCCGTGATCCTTTGCAAGGTGGGAAAGTGCTCTGTAAAGTTCTCCCCCTTCTCGCTCTCCGTACTCCTCAAAAAGAGCGGAATCATAGGGGCAGCAGAACATTTCGGGAATAATTACGAAATCCGGGAGGGCATCTCCCGGCAAAGTGTCAAAAGCCGCTCTAAGCGTGTCTTTCACCTTGTCAAAATTTGCAGTTTTATCTGTCCCGGGTGCAAATTGCACCGCCATGACCCTGATTTTTCTCATTTTTTCGGCCTCCGATGACACCATTATATGCTATCCATGCATTTTTTCACAATCTTTATCTCTACTTTAACCAAAGGCATCGGGGTTTTATTGTGTAAATTGATGAAGATATTTTTGTTATCCTAAATATTCTTGTATTTTTCGGGGGTTTGGTATATGATGCCTTATACAGACATACGAAAGTATGTTAGTAGAAATATTCTTCTTTCAATTCTCTTTTTCCTAAAACGAAACCGCCTGTTCTTTTGAACAGGCGGTTCGTTTTTTGTAAGAGCAACGAGCAAAGGTCCGTGCAGACTCGGACTTTTTGCGATCGCATAAAGTCATAAAAATCATAAAAAGTGCCCAGAGGGCACTTTTTATGATTCAGCAGTTTATTTCGAAGAGAATCGGATGTTAGAACATCTTTCTCTCGTCGTCCTTTTTGTCCATCTCCATGAGAGCACGCACAGGGTCCTTTACCTGAGCAAGGAACATCATTGCGGCGATGATATAAGGCTTGAAAGAAGCTTCCTTATAGAGAGGCTCGATATAACGGTCAAATACTGAGTTGTCAACTTCGCCTTCCTCACAGGAAAGTCCGGTGATGTCCGCAGGCAGGCAGTGCATATAAAGAGCCTTGCCGTCTTTTGTGAGCTTCATCATCTCCTCGGTGCATGCCCAGTCCTTGTGCTCTGCATTCTGCGCAAGAAGTCTCTGCTCCAGCTCGTCGATTCCCTTCTGGTCTCCGGCCTTGTAGAGCTCGGTTCTCTCTTCCATAGCTGCGAAAGGTGCCCAGGATTTAGGATATACGATATCCGCATCCTTAAACGCCTCCTCCATGGAGTTGGTCTTTGTGAAAGTACCGCCGGATTTCTCAGCATTAGCCTTTGCGATCTCCTCGATCTCAGGCATTACCTCATATCCCTCGGGATGTGCAAGCACTACGTCCATTCCGAATCTTGTGAAAAGTCCGATAACACCCTGAGGTACGGATAAAGGCTTGCCGTAGGAAGGTGAGTATGCCCAGGACATTGCAACTTTCTTACCCTTGAGATTCTCCACTCCTCCGAACTCGTGAATAAGGTGGAGGAAGTCTGCCATACACTGAGTCGGGTGATCCACGTCGCACTGAAGGTTTACAAGGGTAGGTCTCTGCTCAAGGATTCCCTTCTCATAGCCCTCGTCCAGCGCTTCCATGAAGGTCTTCTGATACTTGTGGCCTTCTCCGATGAACATATCATCTCTGATACCGATAGTGTCAGCCATGAAAGATACCATGTTGGCAGTCTCTCTTACGGTCTCGCCATGAGCGATCTGAGATTTCTTCTCATCAAGCACCTGCTCCTCTAATCCGAGAAGGTTGCAGGCTGATGCATAGGAGAATCTTGTACGGGTGGAGTTATCTCTGAAAAGAGAGATTCCAAGTCCACTGTTGAATACTCTTGTGTCTTTATTTCTCTCTCTGAGATCTCTGAGCGCGTCTGCTACTGTGAAGATCGCATCCAGCTCATCATCGGTCTTATCCCAGGTCCAATAGAAATCGTTCTTATACATGTTGTTGATCTTGAGAGTCTCAAGATGTTTTGCAAGTTCTACCGCCTTACTCATTGTCATATCCTCCTGTTATATCCCTTATTTAATGTCGTTGCCTGTGAGCTCCTGACGGAAGGATGTAGCGGAGCCGTCCTTGTTCTCGGGCTTATAAAGTCCGGGTACAGCTGCATAGAGTGCTGCACATACTACCAGATCCTGCTTCCAGGTGATCTCGTTGGGAGCGTGAGCCTGGGACTCGGCACCGGGTCCGAAACCTACGCAAGGGATTCCGTAACGGCCCTGAATGGAAACGCCGTTTGTGGAGAAGGTCCACTTGTCAGTAAGAGGACGTCCCTCTCTCTTAGCCTTAGCTGTGTCATCAGCATAGAGTCTCTCCTCACCCCAGAGTCCGTGGTGTGCATCGATGAGAGCCTGAACATGAGGTGCGGTCTCCTTGTTGATCCAGGTAGGGAAGAAGCACTCTGTCTCATATACATGGCCGTTCCATGCGGGACGATCGTACATGTACATGGATACCTTTACGTCATCTGCATACTTCTTGCAGGCAGGAAGATCCTCGATCTCCTTAAGGCAGGACTTGTAGGTCTCTCCGGCAGTCATTCGACGGTCGATGGAGATCGCACAGGAGTCTGCTACCGCACATCTTGAAGGTGAAGTATAGAAGATCTGGGAGGTTGTGCAGGTTCCTCTTCCAAGGAATCTTGCATCTTCATAGTGATCGGGGTTGTACTTGGGATCCAGCATCTTAACGAGACCCTTGATCTCTGTCTCATCTGCTGCATCGTTCTCGTTGAGGTCACGAACGTTCTCTATGATCTCTGCCATCTTGTGGATCGCATTGTCTCCGCGCTCAGGTGCGGAACCGTGACAGGATACTCCGTGAACATCAACACGGATCTCCATACGTCCTCTGTGTCCTCTGTAGATACCACCGTCGGTGGGCTCTGTGGAGATGACAAACTCTACCTTCTCTCTTGCATCCTCGGGTCCGTCGAAGTATTCATTGACGATAGACTGCCAGCACATACCGTCACAGTCTTCCTCCTGAACACTTCCCACGACCATGATCTTGTAACCCTCGGGGATAAGTCCCAGATCCTTCATTATCTTGCCGCCGTAAGCTGCTGCTGCCATACCGCCTTCCTGGTCGGATGCGCCGCGGCCGTAGATAATGGTATCGGTCTCATAACCTTCATAGGGATCGCACTCCCAGTTCTCGATGTTTCCGATACCAACTGTGTCAATATGAGAATCAATCGCGATAATCTTGTCGCCGTCACCGATCCAGCCGATAACATTTCCAAGCTTATCAAACTCTACTTTGTCATAACCTAATGCGTTAAGTTCTTCAGCAATGCGTTTTACTACGCCTTCCTCATCACAGCTCTCACTGGGAATGGAGATCATATCCCTAAGGAACTTTGACATGGCAGGTCTGTAATCTTCTGCTGCTTTTTTGATTGCTTCGAAATTCATTTTGATCCTCCTTATTCTGGAACATGATGAAATCATATGGTAATTCTGTTTATAAACCTATGATAAACCAATTTTTTTGCAAAAACAATTTGCATAATGCCTAAAAAATTTTTGTTGCTCTTGTGAAAAAACTACAATTTTTACAATTTTGACAAAAACCCATCGGATAAACACGACATTGTTTATACAATTTTGTAATATTGTCCAAGTTATCAGTCGTATTTCAAAATCTATTTCCCGATTCTTAAAAAATATTTTTTGCTGTGTTTCCGGAATAATCTATGTTGAGTTTGATTTATACTTTTTTTCGTATTATAATGAATCTGCTTTATCGCATTAAAGCGACATATCGGAAGGAGACCAAAATGATAGGAGCCATAGTAAACACCATCGCAGTGGCCGTCGGAAGCCTTATCGGACTGCTGCTGCACAGATTCATATCCAAAAAACAGGGTGACCCCCTCATGAAAGCCATGGGATTTGTCACCTTATATATAGGAATAACCGGGATTTTAGACGACAGTGCCAAGGTCATGGTCATCATCATTTCTCTGATAGTCGGTACTCTGATCGGTGAGGTTTTGAGACTGGATGATCATCTTAACAGTTTTGCTAGCGGAATAGAGAAACGTTTTCAGAATGAGAACGGCACCATCTCCATTGCGGAGGGCTTCGTCTCCGCCTCGCTGCTCTTTTGCGTGGGAGCGATGACCATTGTTGGCTCTTTGCAGGCGGGACTCACCGGAGACAGCGCCATGATCTTCACCAAATCTCTGATGGATTTTTGTTCCTCCATCATTTTTGCCTCCACCATGGGAATCGGAGTTCTGCTCTCCGCAGTTTTTGTCCTGGTCTTTCAGGGGGGAATAACTCTCCTTGCCCAGTGGATCGCTCCTTTTCTCACCACAGAT
>JAQYAH010000062.1 GCA_029227635.1 Clostridiales bacterium | reverse complement strand
AGATGTGGTAATCGAGGTTGAGGCTTTTCACAAGATCAAGATTCCCGTTCTTGGGGACATTCCGGTGATCGGACACCTGCTTTTTGACCATACTCCCATGGTGTATGTGGCATATCTGAGTGTTTTTGCAGCCCTGTTTGTTCTGTATCGGACCTCCTTCGGACTTAAGATAAGAGCCATAGGAGAGTATCCCAAGGCGGCGGACACAATGGGTATTCCCGTGTTTCGCTACAAGTATATGATGAGTGTTGTGGGATGGATGTGCGCTGCGGCAGCGGGAACTATCCTTACCCTTGGTTTCACAAACATGTGGACCGACGGTATCTCATCAAGCCGAGGCTACTATGCCATTGCCTGTGTAATTCTGGGACAGTGGCATCCGGTGGGAATTCTCCTGGGATCCCTCCTGTTTGGAACCGGAAGTGCTCTTCAGATGAGACTTCAGGCCCTTGGAAGCGGGATACCCACGGATCTTCTGCTGGTGATTCCCATGGTGCTTGCTCTTTTGGTGGTACTATTTATCAGAGGCAACACCTCCGCAAGACCTACGGGACTTTCAAAACCCTATTCAAAATCATAGAGTGTAAATCAGTCCATTATAAAAGGCCGGGTCTTAGGACCCGGCCTGAAAATTTCTATTAAACTTTGGAAAGGGGCTCTAGGCGCTCCCCTATCTGTTCCCCGACTACACACTGGTATCTGAGAGCGCAGCCCGTGGGAGTAGCGGCGCAGCCGCCCATGGCAGTCTCTCTTAACTCAAAAGGAAGGGAGCGGCCGACTCTGTACATTGCTTTTGACATCTCGTCAAAAGGAATCTGGTGCTTAACTCCGCTGAGAGCGAGGTCCGCACAGACAATTGCATTGGCAGCTCCGATAGAGTTTCTGGATTGACAGGGAGCTTCCACCAGGCCGGCGATGGGATCGCAGACAAGCCCTAACAAGTTTGACAGGGCAAGACTGGCAGCGTTGAAACAGACCTCAGGGGACCCACCCATGATCTCCACCAGGGCACTGGCAGCCATTGCTGAAGCTGCACCTACCTCCGCCTGACATCCGGCTTCCGCACCGGAAACAGAGGAGTTGCGCATAAGAATGTAGCCGATGGCACCAGCGTTTAAGATTCCTTTGTCAAACTGCTCTTTGGTGAAGCCTCGCTCTTCCATTCCCGCCATAAGACAGCCCGGGACAACGCCGGAGGATCCGGCGGTGGGAGCCGCCACAATAAGGCCCATACTGGCATTGGTCTCCAGAACCGCCATGGAGTAGGCGATGGCTTTGGAGAGGAAGCTTCCGCTTAAAGTGTTGCCTTTTAATTTATGGTACCAGACCATGCGAGCCTCGCCTCCGATGAGGCCGCCCATGGAATCATGGGGATCCTCAATGGGATCGTGGATCGAGTGGTCCATTATTTCAAAAACCTTATCTAGTTTTGTCCGGATCATTTCTTCGGAGAGTCCTCCGAATTCCAATTCCCGGCGTTTCATGATCTCGGAGATGGGAACGCCGTATTTCTCGCACTTTCTGAGCAGATGTGCTCCGTTTTCAAAATCGTACATTTCCTACCTCCTACATCTCAATGAGCATGATATCGTCGATATGGGGATTGGACCTGATCTCGTTTATCACGCTCTGAGGGATCTGCTCGTCGGATTCCACAACAGTGAAAGCATCTCCGCCTTTCTCCTTGCGGAAAATGCGCATGAAGGCGATATTGATGCCGAAGCAGGCCAGTGCCTGGGTGATATATACCACCACGCCGGTGCGGTCCTTGTGCCGCACAATGAGGGTGCTGTACTCTCCGGTGAAATCTACATCGATGTGGTCGATCTGGGCGATCCTGATCTTGCCTCCCCCGATGGATTCCCCTCGGACCTGAAGGGAGTGGCCGTCCTTGCTTGTAAGAACGATGTCCACGGTGTTGGGGTGCTCAACTTTGGTACGGCTGTCGATGTGGTAGAAGTACTCCACACCCGTTTCCTGAGCAATCTTAAAGGCGGTTCGGATACGAACATCATCGGTCTGAAAACCAAGGATACCTCCCAGAAGGGCTCTGTCAGTGCCATGACCTCTATAGGTCTTGGCAAAAGAACCGTACAGGGTGAAGGTCACCTTGGAGATATCGTGGCGGAACATTTTCCGGGCCATAAGAGCTATGGACACTGCTCCCGCCGTGTGGGAACTGGAAGGACCGATCATGTTGGGGCCGATAACGTCAAAAAGACTGATAAATTCCATAAGTTCGACTCCTTAAAAAATCGTTAGAAGGGGCAGCAGTATACTCCGCCGCCGCAAAGGTTACATAAAAGCATGGTGCAGCAAATGCTGCTGCAGGGCCCGCCGACAGCAACAGGGCTTCCGTAACGGGTCTGCTGCCCCTGATACCAGGTGCCGCCGGATTCCAGCTGACGTACCAGGGAAGAGTAAGTAGGGTTGCCGGGCTCCATGGCCGCAGCTTTTCTGGCGTGATCCAGTGCGGTGACATTGTTTCCGGAACCGGAGTTGGCCAGGGCACTGATGTAGTACCACTGAGCGTCTTTTTGCTCAATATTCTCCAGAACGTTGAGGGCCTCTTTGAAGCTTCCGTTCTGAACATAATTCATAGCCGCCCGAAGATAAGAGGAGTGAGGATCGTCGGAAGTACTGCGGGAATAGCGAGGGCCGCTGCCGCCGAAAAAAGCCTCCCAGAAGGGTCCGAAGTCCCCATACTCGGGGCCGTAGGCCGACTGGGAAGAACTGCCGGCGGAACCGTAGGAATCCCCGTAGCTGCCTTTGGAACGGTGTTCCCGCATATCCATTATGGACTGGTAAGCCTGCTGAACTTCCTTGAACTTCTGTTCCGCTTTATCCTTGTCCGGGTTGTTGATGTTGGCATCCGGGTGATATCTTCGGCTGAGTTTTCGATATGCTTTTTTAACTTCTTCATCTGAAGCACCGGAATCGATGCCCAGAACCTTGTAGGGGTCACTGTACATTTCTTTTGCTTAGCCTTTCGCTGAATTTGGTCCAGACACCGGCATAGATGATGTTGCGCAGGATCTCAGCATCTTTTACAATAGGAAGTCGTTCAAAGGCTCTCGCGCATTCAGACATCATCATTGTAAGCATCTTTCTGACCATATCGTCAAAATCAGCGTTATCACTGTATCGGATCAAAACATTGTAGTTGTTATTTCGGATATCATCTTCTAGATCGTCATAGGCGTCCAGAAGGTAGATATATTTACCAAGATAAAAGCCAAGAGCCGAGAGATCCCTTCTCCACTCGTCTTTGTGAGGGGTCATGATCTCCGCCATGATCTCCCCGAAAAGTCCGGCAGGAACATCGGGATTCTCCTCTCCCCGTTTTTCTGCTTCCCGGATCTTACGGATCCGGTCTTTGATGAGCCGGCATTTGTCCGGGTACTGTTTCTGAAGTTTTCTCATCTCGGGAATTAAGGCAAAAGCCCCTGCCCGGGCTTTGAGTTTTCCCTCGTCATCCCAGTCATCCATCAGCTTGTAGTAGGTGAGAATGAGGTTCATGTCCGCCGCGTATTCCGTGTAGAGATTCTCCCGCATGAGGAGTTTTCTCCCCGGGTGAAGGGGACATCTCTTATGGTAGAGCTGCTCCTTTGGCTCGTAGAGAGCGGTGAGGAGCATGGCTGTAAAAGCCATGTCATAGCTCAGGGTCAGACGGCTTCCCTGACCATGGTTTCTCCCCAGAGAGCGACAGAGACCGCAGTAGTAGGAGTGGTACTCCAGATAATCCTTGATCTTTAGTTCCGGGGTATTGGTAGTGATATATCCAAACATAGCTATGAATTCTTAATAAAGGTTGTACTGCACTTGGGACATCTTACCTCGATCCGGCCCTTGCCCTTCGGCACTCTGATCTTCTGGCGGCAGGAAGGACACCTGTAAATGTGGTAGATCTTACGCTGCTGCATCTCTGATCTGAAGGCACCCATCCGGTTTCTTATGCCTGAGGTCATCTTCAGATACTGAGTGTTCTCGTAGGCTCTCTTGTAATGCTTTCGGGAAAAGACCCGGAAGTAGGTCACAATAAGAAGCACAAGGCCTGCAAAATAGAAGAACCTCTTGAAAACAAACATGGAAATGATCAGACAAACCAGGGCACAGGTGCTGGTGAAGCGGGAAAGCTGGTCAAAACCGTACCTTCCGGCCATGAATCGCATAAAACGTTCCTTCAAATGATTACCTCCTGTCAACTCATTTTAACGTGACTGCCAGTGTGGGTGCAACCCTCTTATTGGTCTGGGAGGAGATGATGCCTCCGTCAGAGAGCCTGGAGTAGACCCCGGCAAAGCGTCCGTTGTAAGCGTATAGTCCGGGCATGTTGTTGTATTCCCTGAAGCTGTTCTCCCCCGGAAGATAACAGTTTCTGGTCCTGTAAGGAGTACAGTACTCCTGGACTATGTAGTCGGATCCGGCACACTCGCCAAGGGCTTTCACCCATTCTTCAGAAGTGGCGTCAACCCCCGCCAGAACCCCTCTCGAGCCGTAGCTGTCAAAAGGTTTGATGATCCAGGAATCCTTATCCTTCAAAATGTCATGCTCCTTTATCACTTCCTCAGTGAGAGTGTAGGTCTTGGGAACGTATTTTTTTACAAAAGCCTGCTCCGTGGGAGTTAGGATCTCAAGGCATGCTTTTTCGTGCATTATCTTGAAAATGAGCTTGTGGTGGGGAATCTGGGTACAAAAAGCCCCTATAAGGCAAACCGCCTGATCCTTTACCGCAGCCCGAAAAGCAGAGGTTTCCTCCAAATGCCGCTCCACATCCCCCGTCACTGCCCGGCGATAGATGGCATCGATGACCTGACCGGTGGGAGAATAGAGCTTTCCGTCGGTGTAGGTGAGATCCCGGATCTCACAGATCTCTACATTGTAACCCGCCTGCCTGAAATGGGCCTTAAAGACCCGAAATTCCTCGAGGCACCCTTCCTCCAGAAAATCCACTATTGCGATGTGGGGGTTCTCTTTTCTGCGGTCATAGGAGCGGTAGGTCTCCTCAAAAGCCGCCACCCAGGAATCAAAGAGCTCGAAGGGCTTTAAGTCATATTCTTTTGCAAAAAGACGGTACACCGGCTTATTAATAAGCTCCCCGTAGGTGACCACATCCTCATTCATGGCACTGGTGCCATCGGTGTTGATCTCGCAGAACTTGAAGTCTCCGGTCTCTTCATTATAAAAAATGTCATACCTGGCCATGGGAATCACCTGGGAGTAACCCCTGGGAGTCAGGATCAGCTCCTCAAGTTCCTTGCTGAAAGGAAAAAGCTTCCTGAACTCCGGATCCTTAAGATAGTGGTTGGTGATCTTGGACATGATCCTATCGGAGATAGCGACGATCTCCTCAAAACGGGCCAGATCCTTCTTTGTGTAAAGCTTTGGGATCTCCAGCATGTGAAGATATCTTCCGTGGTTGGTCTCGGCACAGTGGGCCAGATTGTAGTCGGCTTCTTCTGCGGCTCTTTTGCAGTTATCAAAATCGCTTTTGGTCAGAGCCTCCCACTTGCTGTTTAATTCTTTAAGGTTTATTTCCGACATAGAAAAAATCCCTCTCTAATTAGCAGATGCTGACTCAAGGTAGCTCTCGTAGGGCTTTTCGGCCCAGGTCTTCCCTGAGTTAAGACAGAATTCAAAAGGCGCCAGATACTTGCTCTCGTCCCCGAGATTTTCGGAGGCCAGGCTAATGAGCTCTCTGCAAAAATCAATCGCTCCCCGGCCGTAGATCTCCCCGGCAAAGCCTTTTTCCATGAGGGAGGCATCAGAAGCCTTTATAGCTTCCGGATCGATGGGGTACTTCTCAATGAGCTCCGAAATGGAAGCTTTCGAGGAAAAAATTCCCTTGATGAGAGCAGCGTAAGCACAAATCAGATCGCAGGGGAGGGAATCCGCCATGCGGATCTCAATGAACTGTTTGAGTCGCACATCGGGGAATGCCATGGAAGCAATATGAGCCGCATCTTCCGGGGTGATATCAGTGTCAGCATAAACCTCCCCGGCGGTCTTATTGCCGGTGCAGACACTCTTATCTCCGGTGGTCTTTAGAATCAGAGGCATGGACAAAAGCCAGCTGCCGTAGGCCTTGAAGCCAAAGTCCTTCCTCTCAATTCCGGGAATTATTCCGCAGCGGGCGGGATCTACGTTGTTCCAGATCTGAGTTCTCATAAGATGGCTTTCGGCGGGACTTCCCTCAAAAATCGGGACGTTGTCCGTGAGAATCCGAAAAGCCGGACCGAGAATGTAGGCCAGTCTGAACTTTCTGACGAAATCCTTCTCTGAGGTGTAGTCCACCGAGACCTGGGTGGAGGCGGTACCTCGCATCATGTTCATGCCTCTGGTGCCGCTGGTCAGGAAAAAGTCATTCATGTACTCGTACCGCTCCTTGGGAATGAGTTTTAGATCTGCCACGTGGGAGACGGGCTGATAGCCGATGTTTAGAAGCTTAAGACCGTGCTTTTTGAAGTACATATCCGCTAAGGCTCTGAACTGCTCGTAAATGTATTTGATCTCCCCAACCTCGCTGCAGGGCTTGAGGCTGATCTCAAACTGAGCAGCGGGCTCCAGGGTGATGTTGTAATCCCTATAGGTAAGTCCGAGAAGGTAACGATTGTGTATGACCATCTCCCCAGGCATGAAATTGTTGTATTCACTGAGGACAGTCTCAACCCCGTCCTCTCCGTAAAAGGAAGCGGCCTCCCCGGTTCTAATGTCCACCGGAATGTGCTCGATCTCCACTCCCATGTTGAATTGTTCTGAAGTTTTGCAGCCTGCCTCGAAAAAAGAGACCAGACTCTCAACCTGCTTATCAGACATTGTGTTATACCTCTTTTTCTTCTGTTTTCCCTGAAAAAAGTAAATTTGCGACTATTATAGTCTTTTGCAAAAGCTAAATCAAGGGATTAGTTGTTGACTTAAAAGTATGAAAATAGTAAAATATCTAGGATTGATAATTTCGGTGCGTGGCTCAGCTTGGTAGAGCGCTGCGTTCGGGACGCAGAGGCCGCAGGTTCAAATCCTGTCGCACCGAGTTTTTATTTTAAACAACAAGTGCGCCGCCGCAGTTTTTGCGATAGCGCACTTGCTTTCTTTTTGCAAAAATCTATTCGCCGGATACGGGAAGGAGACCATCCACCTTGTTCCGGCTTTCTTTAAGAATGGCGTCGATCCGGGCAATGGAGTCTTTGGGATCGGTGCCAAGATCTTTGATTCCGGTAGTCGATGCCAGAGAATCCGGGTCATCAAGGGGAAGTATGTAGTAGAGATCTCCCTCCTCGTTGTTGTGATATACCCAGGTGTAATCGTAGTTCAAAGCGGTGAGACTGACCTTGCCCTCAGAGTCGCTCGTAAGGGTAAGGGTGATGGCCAATCCGTCCTCGGTGTCACCGTAGGGGGAATCGCTTCCCATGAGCTCCCGCCGCTGATTTGAGAGAAGATTGCCCACAGAGTAAGCAACGAAAGTCTTGTGGTCCCCATCGGAACTTGTCAGAACGTCCACCGGCTCCACCACGTGGGGATGGCTGCCGAGGATGGCGTCAAAGCCAATGTCGCAAAGCTCCTGTCCCAGTTCCAGCTGATCCTCGGAAGCCTCAAGCTGATACTCGTTGCCCCAGTGCATGAAGATGATGCAGTACTGGGCCCCGTCTTTAATCATGGCTTTGTAGGCGGTCTCAGCCTCCTCATAAAAGCTTTCCAGATCATTGTAGTTAAAAGAACTGATCAGTGACGCCGACTCATCGCTGACGTCTATGGTATTTAAGTTTTTGGCGGCTCCGGTGGTGGAATTCTTCTCATATACATAGTCGATCATTCCCACTTTGATGCCGTTTATTTCCTTCACAAGGTAGTTTTTCGCGCCCTCCCGGTGAATGCCCACATAGTCAAGACCGGTGCCCTCCATGGTGTCCATGGCGTGGATGATGCCATCGTCAAAACCGTCATAGATGTGGTTGTTGGCCAGAAGACACATGTCAAAACCTGCGTCCTTTAAGTTGGTGGCCAGAACATCCGGAGTCCGGAAAAGAGGGTGGCCGCTGAAATAGTTCGCCGCAGGAGAACCCTCGAAGGTGCAGACGGCATAGTCCGCCTTGCTGTAGACCTGTGAGGAATACTTGAAAATATCCGAGAAATCGTAGGAATCCTCAGAGGCATTATAATAGAAAGGCGACTCCAGCATGGGGGAGTGAATCATTGCATCCCCCGTAAAAAGAATGGTAGCCTCCGCTGTTTTATCCTCGGCAACAGCTTTCTTTTTCCCGGAGAAAAAGGAGAGTACAATCATCACTGCGCTCAGAATTGCGATGAGAAGAACGGCAGCGGCAATAATAGCGGCAATCATCCTGCTATGCCGAACCTTCTTCTCTCTCTCTGCCTGGCGCTTTTTGGCAGCTTCTTGTCTTGCCTGGTGGCGGAGCTCATACTCCGAAGGTGCAGCGTCTTCCTGTTCCTCCTCCTCAAGAAGAAAAAGATCTAAATCGAAATCATCCATGTTACGGCCCTCAAAAAAACAAAGTGTCTATTCAATTATATCCAGTGTAAGGAAAAAAGAAAAGAAACAAAAACTTTGTTGAATACCCAAAAAGTATTTGATAGTATTATTACATAATATATAGTACATTTTTGTGTTTTTCACAAGGAGGCGTATTATGGCAAGATTACTGGTGAAACACATTGAACATTTAGTTACCTGTGATGACAGCGACCGGGTTCTTCAGGATGTGAATGTTCTGGCGGAGGACGGGGTGATAACCCGAATTTTCAAAGAGGATCCGGAGGCGGAAGGAATCACCGCGGAGGACGTGATCGATGGAAGGGGAATGGTAATGTACCCCGGTCTGATAAACACTCATCATCACCTCTATCAGACTTTCAGTCGGAATATTCCCGAAGTGCAGAATATGGAGCTTTTTCCCTGGCTCAAGTATCTCTATGAGATCTGGAAAAATGTGGACGAGGATGTGACCTACTTAAGCTCCATTACCGGAATGGGAGAACTGCTGAAAACCGGCTGTACCACCTGTGTAGATCATCACTATGTATTCCCAAGAGACAAGGCGGATGGAATTCTGGATGCTCAGTTCGCTGCAGCAGACGTCCTGGGAATGCGAATGTTAGCCACCAGGGGAAGTATGGATCTCAGTGTCAAGGACGGAGGTCTTCCTCCTGACAGTGTGGTTCAGAGTGTGGATGAGATTCTTAGTGACTGTGAGAAGGCGGTGAAGCGCTTCCACGACAGCAGCAAATACGCCATGCATCAGGTGGCTTTGGCCCCCTGCTCGCCTTTTTCGGTTTCAGGAGAGCTTCTGGCTGAATCTGCAAAACTCGCCCGAAAGTTGGGTGTAAGACTCCACACCCACCTGGCAGAGACCAAGGATGAGGAGAGGTACACTCTGGAACGGTTCAACATGAGACCTCTTGAGTACATGGAGAGTCTTGGCTGGATAGGCCCTGATGTCTGGTATGCCCACGGAATCCATTTCAATGAGGAGGAACTTAAGTACCTGGCAAAGACCGGCACGGGTGTCGCCCATTGTCCTATTTCTAACATGAAATTGTCCTCCGGAATCGCAAGGATCCCGGAAATGTTAGAATTGGATGTGCCTGTGGGTCTTGCGGTGGACGGTTCCGCCAGCAATGATGGCTCAAGTCTTATGGAGGAGATGAGAGTGGGCTTCCTTTTGCACAGGCTCAACTCCAGCCACAAAGCACCTACGGGCTATGATATGCTGAAGGTTGCCACAAGAGGCAGCGCCCGGGTGATCGGAAGAAGCGAGTTGGGACAGATCGCTCCGGGAATGGCAGCAGACTTTTTCCTTATTAATATGAACAGACTGGCGCTTGTGGGTGCCCAGTTTGATGTGTCTTCCATGCTGGCCACAGTGGGCTTCAGAGGCAGTGTGGATGTTACCGTGGTAAACGGCAGGATCGTAGTATGGGACGGTGAGCTTGTGGGAGTCAATGAGAGAGAGATGGCGGACAAGGCGAACCGGATCGAGAAGAAGTATTTGAATAGGTAGTAATATAAGAGGGGATGTGAGAAAACATTGTTTTCCACATCCCCTATGTATAGAAACGATATTATCTGTTATGTACTTCCTCATAAACCTCTACGATGGCCTTATCCGGAGCCTTAGTAGCAAGGCTCACAATGATGTTGGCGATGAGGGCTAAGATGAAAGCGGGGAGCAGCTCGTAGATAGCGAGAGCGCCGCCCATGGGAGCGATGAGGAACTTCCAGACGAATACCATAACGCCACCCACAACGAGTCCGGCAAGAGTACCGGCCTTGTTAGAACGCTTCCAGTAGAGGGCGAGGAGCATTGTGGGTCCGAAGGTAGCTCCAAAGCCTGCCCAGGCAAAAGATACTACTCTGAACACAGAGCTGTTGGGGTTCCAGGCGAGAATGAAGCCGATGACCGCGATTCCGATAACGGTGAGACGGGCAACCAGCATGTTCTGTTTCTGAGTAAGCTTCTTTCCACCAAAATCCTGAAGGATATCCTGAGAAACAGAGGAAGCAGCGGCAAGAAGCTGAGAGTCCGCAGTGGACATGGTTGCGGCCATGATACCGGCCAGGATGATTCCTGCGAGGATGGCAAAAAGAACGCTGTGGCGGCTCATAAGACCGGCAATCTGAATGATGACTGTCTCAGACTCAGAGCTGGAAGCAAACATGGGAATCTTGCCGGCTAAGGATACACTGTAGCCCACGATACCGATGAAGATGGCAACGCTCATGGAGATAACCACCCAAACGGAGGCGATTCGTCTTGAAGTTTTGAGTTCATTCTCGTCCCGGATCGCCATGAAACGAAGAAGAATGTGAGGCATACCGAAGTAGCCAAGGCCCCAGGCGAGGGTGGAGACGATGGGAAGGAATCCGTAAGTCATGGCAGAGTTGGAAGCTGCATCGTGACCCTGCATGATGTTGAGGTAACCGGGAAGGGCTTTTGCATTAGTCATTACCACATCCATTCCGCCGGCGTTCTTAACTCCGAAAAGCACAATGGCAATGAGTGCAATGGTCATTACAATACTCTGAATAAGGTCTGTGGTGGAAACCGCAAGAAAACCACCGAGAACTGTGTAGCCAACTACGATGAGAGCTCCGATGAGCATTGCAATGTGGTAGTCGATTCCGAAGAGGCTGTTGAAAAGAGTTCCGATAGCCTTGAATCCGGAAGCGGTATAGGGAACGAAGAATACAACAACGATGATAGCGCAGATGAGGGAGATAGTGTGACGCTCATCTCCGTATCTTCTAGCGAAAAAGTCGGGAACCGTGATGGCTCCCAGGCGCTCGGAGTATCTTCTGAGGATCCGTGCTACGATGAGCCAGTTGAGGTAAGTACCAACAGCCAGGCCGATAGCGGTCCATCCGGCTTCAGCAACTCCGGCAAGATAAGCCAGTCCGGGGAGACCCATGAGAAGCCAGCTTGACATATCGGAGGCTTCCGCACTCATGGCGGTTACAAGAGGACCGAGCTTTCTTCCACCGATGTAAAAGCCCTCGGAAGTGTCTGCGGCACCTTTCTTGCTGAAGTATGCTCCGACAAAAAGCATACCGCAGAGATAAACAATGATTGTTCCAAGAATCATAAGATTCGATGTGTTGATCATGACAATAATCTCGCTTTCTTTATTAATATTGCACTTTCGTGCAACCGTAGTCCAAAGCCTATTCTAGCACAGTATATTACTAGAATGAAATACAGAATAATGTATAGAATCAGTTCTATACAAAAATATCAGATAAACGAGATTTTTCCTTAAAATTAAAGGATTTTAACTATACATAAAATAAAACAAAGCCTGAAATCAAAAAATAAATTTTGATCTCAGGCTTTAAGTGTCTCAATAAATCTGGGGGTCATTTTATCGGTGTAGGCCACAAGGGAGTAATCCCCGCCGCAAAGGCACCAGTCGTACATGAGGGCCCGCTCCCAGAGGGCGTAGGCTTTGATCATCTCGTTGACAGTCATGGAGGCTTTCAGAATTCCGCTTCGGCGGCCCTCCGCAAAAATCTTGTTGAGCAGTTTGAAGTAGGTGCGGTTCCGATCCAGCAGGTGCTTGCTTCCCTCCGCCACCAGCTGAGTGGACAAAAGTCTGGTGAGAAGGTCCCGGGAGATGCCGTCCTCGATCATGAGAAAGAGCTCATGATTCAGATAATTAAGCTTATCCACAACATCCATATCCGGATCCATGGACTCCTGAAGTTCCTCGTATTTCTCATCGAACATGTAGGCAAGAGTTCCAAGGAGGGCATCCTTGCCTTTGAAGTAGTGATAAAAGGAGCCTCTGGAGGTGCCGGATTCAAAAATGATATCTTCAATTGTGGTTTCATCGTATCCATTTTCATAGAAAAGCTTCCAGGCAGCGGAAATGATGCGGCCTTTGGTATTTCTTGAGTTTTTTCTTGGCATATAAAAAAACCTCCAATGCTGAATTTAGTTTAACATAAAACCTCAATTTGTGGTAAACTATTGAAGTTGTGTGTGAAAATGAAAAGAGAAAAGATTGAGGAGACAAATGGAACAGTATAATGTAATTGCCAAGGATGACATCAAGCTGGTTATCAGCGATCTTGACGGTACACTTATCCCCGAGGGCGGGCTTAAGCCGGAGAAGGAGTTTTTCCCCACACTGGATAAGCTTCTCAATGACGGCTATGAATTTTATGCTGCCAGCGGAAGAACCTACTCCAGCATGAGACGGATCTTCGGAAACTATCGAAATCGTATTGGGTTTGTGTGTGAGAACGGAAGCCTCATAAGAGAAGACGGGGAGACCCTCTACATGAATCGGATTACCGATGAGGTGTTTAAGGCGGTGTCGGCGGAGATGATAAGAGATCCCAGAGTGGAGTTCTATGCTTCCGGTCCGGATCATGTTTTCATCATGCCGAAGAGAGAGTGGTTTGAGACTCACGTGAGAGATTTCATGAGAGCGGACTACAAGGTGATCAGCTCTGTGGAGGAGATTGACGAGCCCATCATCAAGATGGCTATGTATGTGTACGATTTTGATGTAAACCGGGCGCCGGTGCAGCGTCTTTTTACCGATCGCTACGGCAAATTCGGCAGCTTCATCATGAGCGGCAACAGCTGGATCGATTTTATCTTAAACGGATCCGGCAAAGGCCGGGCGATTCGCCACCTTCTTGAGCTTAAAGGGCTTAAGGAAGATGAGATTATGGTTTTCGGAGATAATGAGAACGATATCTCCATGTTTAAGCTTACAGATAATTCTTTTGTAAAAGAGGAGTCCGCAGACAAGGTCAAGGCCTATGCTAACTATGAGTGCAGCAGTGTTTCTGCGGAGCTGACCCGTATTCTGGATCTTGAGTGATCCTCGGAGGATTAGATCATGAGATTATTATTCATTCGCCACGGTGAACCGGATTACTCGGTGGACAGCCTGACTGAGAAGGGCTTTGAGGAGGCTGCACTTTTAGCGGATTATCTCAGTGCCCGGGAAAAGATCGACGAGATCTTTGTATCGCCCCTGGGAAGAGCCATCAGAACCTGTGAACCCACTGCCGCAAAGCTTGGGCTGACCCCGACGGTAAAAAACTGGCTTGAGGAGGTTCCCCACGACCTGGTGATGGAGGGGAACGATCATCTGCTTCGCCTGTATCCGGAGTCCGATCACATCCGGGATGAAGAGGGACGAATGAAGAACCGTCAGTACTGGGACGCTATGCCCACAGAGCTTCTGAAGGATCCCCGGTATATTGACACTAATCTCTGGAGAGAGACGGAGGTGACAAACTATGGGCCTGTTCTTTCCGACTACGATCGTATCACAGCTGCTTTTGACGAGCTTCTCGGAGAACACGGCTACGTGAGAGATGGTCTTTTCTACAAGGTAGAAAAAGAGAACACCGACACTATTGCTTTCTTTTGTCACTTTGGTGTCACCTGCATGTTCCTCTCCCATATGCTTCATATATCTCCTTTTACGCTTTGGCATTTTTTCTGTGCCGCACCCAGCTCCATCACAGAGGTGGTGACGGAACAGCGAACCGAAGATACAGCTATCTTCCGGCTGACCCGGTTTGGGGACATCACCCATCTTGCCTCAAACGGAGTGGCTCCTTCAAGAATGGCCCGCTTCTCCGAAGTCTATTCCGACGACTGGAGAAGATAACGAGAATAATTAAAGGCTTTGGTCACAACCTGGGTTGTTTCCAAAGCCTTTTTTATGTGGTTATTTTACTACGTATTTCTGACGGTACTGATCGAGGAGCTCATCGTAGTGATGCTTGTGCTCATTCTTGAGATCTGCCAGAGTTCTGTGGGTCTCAAAGGAGCCGTCATCCAGCTCAACTATGGCAACGGCAATGTTGGAGCAGTGGTCGGAGATACGCTCAATGGTGGTGACAATGTCATTGAAAACGAAGCCGTTCTGGAGAGTGCACTTGCCGGCGGTAAGCCGCTCAATGTGCTTGCGCTTGAGCTCGTCGCAGAGTTCATCGATTCGCTCTTCCAAAGGTTCGATGTGAACCGCCGTCCTCTGATCGTCATTGACAAAGGCATCAAAGGAGATATCCACGATCTCCATGAGGGCGGCTACTGCAACCTTTAAGTCTTCCCGGGCGTCCTCGCTGAACTCGAGCTTTTTGTCGTGAATCTCCTTGGCGCTCTCGGCAATGTTGAGAGCATGGTCGGAGATACGCTCATAGTCGGTGATTATGTGAAGGAACTTGCTGACCTTGGTGGTCTGGTCTCTGTTCAGCTCCAGAGAAGTGAGCTTGGTGAGATAGGTGCCCAGTTTATCCTCGTAACGGTCGATGGTCTCCTCTCCTCGCTCTACTTTTGCAAAAACCTTACTGTCGAAATTATCAAAAAGACCAAGCGCCCCGTAGATAGTCTTTCGGGTCTTCTCCACCATGGAATTAACTACCTGTTCACTTTGTTCCACCGCAACCGCAGGGTATGCAAGGAAACGGTCCTCCAGGCGGTCCATGTCCTTGGTGTCTGCCGCTTCCTCCGGGTTGTCGGGAACACAGAGGATGACAAGTTTCTCAATGAGAGTTATGGCCGGAGCAATCAAAACTACAATGGCAAGACGAAAAGCGGTGTTGATGGCCGCGATGTGAACTGCATTAAGAGCTATGCCCATAAATCCGAAGTGGGCAAAAGCATTGACCCCGTAAAAGAGGATTCCGAACACGATAGCTCCCACCAGATCGATCATGAGATAGGAGAGAGCGGTCCTCTTAGCAGCGGTGTTGGCACCGATAGCGGAAAGAAGCACGGGTACGGAAGCTCCGATGGCAATACCCATGAGGATGGGGAGGGCAATCTCGAAGCTGATGGCGCCGGTTACGGCAAGGGTCTGAAGAATACCTACGGCAGCGGAAGCACTCTGAAGAATACTGGTGAAGATCACACCAATAAGTACGCCGAGAATAGGATTAGAAAACTTGGTGAGAAGTCCCACGAAGGCAGCACTCTCTCTGAGAGGATAAACGGCCGCGCTCATGGAATCGATACCAAACATCAGAACCGAGAAGCCCAGCATGATGTCACCCACATATTTTTTGGTCTGATTCTTGCTGGACATGTGGAGAACGATACCCACCACAGCAATGATGGCAGTAAGAGTATCGGTGGAAAGAAGCTCCAGAATACCGCTTCCGGCTCCGGGGTTTAAGGTGGAAAGACAGATGATCCAGCCGGTAACACTGGTGCCTATGATTGCACCCATTACGATTCCGATAGCATTTTTCATCTTCATCATTCCGGAGTTAACGAATCCGACAACAAGGACGGAGGTGGCAGAAGATGACTGGATAACGGCGGTGACACCGGTTCCGAGAAGAATACCCTTTAAAGTAGTGTTTGTCAGTTTGTAAAGAATTGTCTGAAGCTTATTGCCTGCAACCTTCTTCAAGCCGTCTCCCATGAGGGACATGCCGAAAAGGAAGAGTGCGACACCGGCGAGCAGTGCCAACAGGTTAGATATTCCCAAAATAATTCTCCTTTTTCTCGTGTAAAAACCATGTAAATCGATTTTGCGAACTTTTTACGAATACTATATTATCACGAGGAAAATGAGGTATCAACGGAATTGTGTCTGGAATTATTTTTTGCGGCCCCGGGCGCAGAGCATTGCGCCGATAGCTCCGGCGTAAAGCCCGTTCTCGGGCACTATGACTTCAAGTCCAAGTTTCTGAGAAAGTGCTTTTCCGAAAAAGGCAGTTTGGGAGAGCCCTCCGGTGAGGACCACCCTGTCGGAGATACTGCGCTTTTGGGTGAGACCATAGACTTTTGTGGCAACGGAATCCACAACTCCGGCGGCAATATCCTCTCTGGGGTTGCCCTGGCCTATGAGGCTCACCACCTCTGACTCTGCAAAAACCGTGCACAGGGCACTGATAGGCAGAACCTTTCCTGATTCTGCCAGCAAAAAGAGCTCCGGAATCGTAACATTCAGACGATTGGCCATGAGTTCCAGGAACTTGCCGGTTCCGGCGGCACACTTGTCGTTCATCAGGAAGTCCACCACCATTCCGTTTTCCACGGTGATCATCTTGGTGTCCTGGCCGCCCACGTCCACGATAGTGCAGTCTCCTCCGCAAAGAAAACTGCCTCCCTTGCCGTGGCAGGTGATCTCCGTCACCGCCTTGTCGGCATAGTCCACCACTTCTCTGCCGTAGCCGGTGGAGACGGTGCGAAAGTTTTCCTTGTCCCTGACTTCTATGCCTTTAAGACGAAGGCTTTTTTCTATTTCGGCGGCAGTTTCCTTACTGCTCCAGCCTGTGGGAACAGTAAAAAACAGAGGTTCTTCGTTGTGGATAGTATAGATTTTTGCGGCGGTGGAGCCGATGTCGATTCCGATATATTCCATTTCAGTTCTCCGGGTCAGATATATGAGTCGCGCTTGGCATTGAAGTCCTGGTCTATCTTGCAGATGCTTTTGTAGACAGACTCAGGGTGAGAGTCGAGATAATCCTGAATTTTCGGCATCTCCTCTAAAGTGATCATCAAAGAGACGCCGCAGCAAAGGCTTGCTTTGCGGGGTGTCGGCGAGATCCTCGTCCGACACCCTGCGTTTGTAAGTTCTTTTCTTAATCTAATAGCCTGTTCGTGGCTGTCAAAAAGAATGTAATAAAAAGTCTGCATCTGGATACTAGTTGCCAAGCATCTCCAGGAAAGCACCTACACGGGTGCGAAGCTGCTCAGCGTCACTGTCAGTGTAGTCTGTTTCAAGAGTGAGAATAGGAATTCCGGCCTCCTTGATCGCTCTTTCAACAAAGTAGTTTTCGGTTGCGTAAAGGTTACAGAACTTGAGGTTGCAGTCAATGATGCCGTCAACGTCGTATTCCTTAGCCAGACGAAGAATATCGTCAATTCTTCCGGGGTTGGGAGTGAAGCATGCACAGTTGATGTTGCCCAGGTAGCGGTCGGAAAGAGCTTTTACAGCTTCATCCATGGTTGCGTTGTCTTCCTTGACCTCATGGGAGAAGTATCTCGTGCCGGTGCAGTTCTCCTCGCAGACAACTATGCCGCCGGAAGATTCAATGATATTATGCAGTTTCCAGTTGGGAACTGCAAGAGGGGTTCCGGTGATGAGGATTCGGGGAGCACCTTCTTTTGCAACCGATACTCCGTCGGCGATACGTTTTTCCAGCTCGTCGCAAAGACGGTTGACCTGAGCGGTAAGTCTTGCGGGATCGTCGAAGAAGGCAATCTGCATGATAAGAAGAGTGTCGGTTCCGCTGATGGGAACAACTTTGTTTTTGCGGCAGTCATAAAGGCGGGCAAGAGCACGGCGCTTAGCGTTGATGAGCTTGATACTCTCGTTGAGCTTCTCAAGAGTGATCTTGTTGCCGGTAAAGTCTTCCATTTTCTCCATGAAGAGTTTGATCTCGTTCTCCCAGGCGATGAAATCCTGAGGACGCTTCTGGTGAGGAAGATCCATGACATGAACGTCGATATCCTCTGAAAGGATCTCGTATGCTTTGATCTTGCCGTCACAGGTGGTCTCTCCTACAAGCATGTCGGCAATTCTGAAGTAGGGACAGGTCTTGCCGAAACGTGCGCCCATAGAAGCCTTGATGAGGGGACAGGTGTTGGCGGGAAGGTATTTTTCGCCTTCGGGTACCCAGAACTGGGAGCCGCCGCAGAGTCCGGTTACGATGGCATCAGCGGCAACAACCGCCTCATCGGGAACGAATACACAGAAGGTTCCGATAACCTTGCGGCCCTGTTTCTGAGCTTCAACCAGTTCGGCTGCACGGATACCGTGGATGTCTGCGGCTACCATTTCAAAGTAGTCCATACACTCGGGACGATTTTCCTGGGTCAGGAATACGTCGCCGTAGGCACCGGGAAGTGCCTCGCAGAGAAGGTCATGAGTTTTAAGATCCATTCCGAGATCTGCCCACATCTGATGATTTTTATCCATTTTGATTCCTCCATTTTGTTCCGGCTTATCGGCCGGCAATATTTTTGATTGCCCTTAAGGCAAAATCTATCTCTTCAAAAGTCGTCTCCGGTCCGAAAGAGAAGCGCACGGTGCCCCGGGGAAATGTGCCGAGAGTCCGGTGTGCTTCAGGGGCACAGTGAAGACCTACCCTGGTGAGAATTCCGTAATCCTGCTCCAGATCAAAGGCGGCAAAAGCATTGTCATAATTCAGAAAATCCAGACTGACCACAGAGGCTCTCTCCTGGATCCTTTGGGGATCGCAAATTCCGGCAACACGGATTCCCGGAATGTTGTGAAGTCCTGCGAGAAAACGGGTGGTCAGTGCCTCCTCTTTGTGTCTTTTTGCCTCCAGACCTTCTTTTTTAAGGTGAAGAAGCGCCTTATGAAGTCCCATGATTCCTGGCAGGGGAAGAGTGCCGCTCTCAAACTTGTCCGGCAAAAACTCCGGCTGCAGCTCCGAGTCGGAAACGGAGCCGGTGCCGCCCTGAAAAATCGGGATCAGCTTTTCGGCGAGCTCATCCCTCACGGCAAATCCCCCGATTCCCTGAGGGCCCAAAAGCCCTTTGTGGCCGGGGAATGCCACAAAGTCCAGCTTCATTTCCTTCATGGAAATGGGGTAAACTCCCGCACTCTGGGCGGCATCCACGCCGTAAAATATCCCACGGCTTCGGCAGATCTCTCCGATTTCTCCGATGGGAAGAAGAGTTCCAGAGACGTTGGAAGCGTGGGTGGTTATGACGGCTTTTGTATTTTTTTTAATTGCCTTCTCGAGGTCTTCAGTATCAAGCTTTCCCTCCCCGTCACAGGGAACGACAGTTACCTCGGTGCCTTTGCTCTCAAGGTACCTTAAGGGACGCATCACCGCATTGTGTTCCACAGAAGTGGTGATGACATGATCTCCGGGACAAAGCAGGCCTTTCAGAAATTGGTTTATTGAAGCGGTGGCCCCCTGAGTAAAGATCAGGGAAGTATTGTAGGGAGCGTCAAAAAGTTCAAGGAGCATCTCCCGGGTCTCAACCACTGTCTCAGACAAAAGATATGCGGCCTCATAGCCGCCTCGCCCCACATTGAAGGCGCCTTTGTTTATGTAATCCGCCATGGCTTCCCCCACGCCTTCGGCCTTGGGAAAAGAGGTGGCGGCATTGTCCATGTAGATGGTCTTCATGGCTTCACCTCGCAATTTCGTACATTTACAGTATAAGGGTGAGGGAATAACAGGGAAAATTGATAAAACAAATGGGGGTATAGATAAAACAAAAGAGGTGCTGAGACAACACAGTCTCAACACCTTCAAAGATCTGGGCCAGCTGGATTTGAACCAGCGGTGCAGGAGTCAAAGTCCTGTGCCTTAACCGCTTGGCGATGGCCCAATGATATGCGGGGGATCCCCGTTTTTTAATAAGCGGCTGCAAAAGCCAAATCCTGCTTTAGCTCGTCGCCGTTACAAAAAAAAGAACATGCCTGAAGCACATTCTTTTAAGTAAGGTGGATACAGGGATTCGAACCCTGGACCTTCAGAACCACAATCTGACGCGCTAACCAGCTGTGCTATATCCACCATAACGTGCCTGGAGGGATTCGAACCCCCGACCCACGGCTTAGAAGGCCGTTGCTCTATCCGGCTGAGCTACAGACACATAGTATTATTTCAAAAAGAAAGCGGGTGATGGGAATCGAACCCACGTATCTAGCTTGGAAGGCTAGTGTTCTACCATTGAACTACACCCGCATTAGAAGTATTATACGTTTAACGCAAAAACTATTATAGCCAACAGTAGGAGTAATGTCAACACTGTTTTTAGATTTTTTTGAGGGATTTTTGATGTGTGTTTTTGCTCCGTCAGGTAGTATAATTGAGGATATCACAGAGTAATACTCTCTGAAAATATGGTATGCAAAACTCATTTGTAATTGTGAGGTTTTTATGGAGAAAAAAGCAGGATCTGTTATCTACAAAATTGTAATCGCCCTTGCGGCGGCAGTATTTCTTTTTGCAGCGTTTAAGCTGTTCACCGCGGGACTTCAGTACTTCCTTGCGGCAAAAGAATATCGGGGAATCGCTTCCGATGCAGGCATGGACGATGTAAATAAGGGAGATACCCCGGAGGAGGAACTGACCTTGGAGGATGTGGGAACAGTAGATTTTGAGGAGCTGCTCAAGGTCAATCCGGACACAGTGGGCTGGATCCGTTTTCCCAACCCGGACACAATAAACTATCCCATCGTTCACTCCAAGGACAATGCGGAGTACCTCTACCGGACCTTCAACGGTAAGGACAATGGCTCGGGAACGATTTTTATGGACATGGGATGTTCCGACAAGTTCGGAGATTACAACACCCTGATCTACGGACACAACATGAATGACGGCTCCATGTTCGCAAAGCTTATGAAGTATGAGGATGAGGAGTATTTTAAGAAAAATCCTTATTTTTACATATATACGCTGAACGGTACGGTCTACAGACTGAAGGTGATGTCGGTGATGAAGACCGATGACAAGTCCGAGGCCTACACAAGGGATTTTGCCAGCGATACTGCGTTTAGGACTTTTGTTAAAAAAATGTTATCCAATTCTATCTACGACACCGGCGTTGAGGCGGAGGATGTTGAGAAGATGGTGACATTATCCACCTGCACCAACAGGGCATCCAACGAGCGTTGGCTGGTTCAGGGCGCCGTGGTAAATACTATCTACGGAGAATAGGAGGAAGTTATGGACGAGAGTGGAATCAGGGAACTTCAGGAAATTATTGACACCAGTGACAACATTGTGTTTTTCGGCGGGGCCGGAGTTTCCACTGAGAGTAATATTCCGGATTTTCGAAGTGTGGACGGCCTCTACAATCAGGAGTACAAGTATCCGCCAGAGACTATTTTGAGCCATTCTTTTTACATGAGGAACCCGGAGGAGTTTTACAGGTTTTACAGGAACAGGATGCTTTTTCCGGAGGCAAGACCCAACGGGGCTCACTACAAGCTGGCGGAGCTGGAGAAGGCCGGAAAGCTAAAGGCGGTCATCACCCAGAATATTGATAACCTGCACCAGATGGCGGGAAGTAAGGTTGTAATGGAACTTCACGGATCGGTGCACAGGAATATCTGCCGAAAGTGCGGCAGGGTTTATGGAATGGAATATGTGCTGGGTTGTAAGGGAATCCCGGTATGTGAATGCGGAGGAGAGATCAAACCGGATGTGGTTCTCTACGAAGAGTCTCTGGACGACAAGGTGATCCGGCAGTCGGTAAACTATATCCGGGAGGCGGATGTGCTGATCATCGGAGGTACTTCTCTGGTAGTTTACCCCGCAGCAGGTTTTGTACATTATTTCAAAGGACGGAAATTGGTTCTTTTGAATAAGTCGGAAACATCCATGGATGAAAGTGCGGATCTTGTGATAAGAGATCCTATCGGGGAAGTTTTATCTGCAATCAAGGTGGGATAACCGGCGAATTTGTGCTATTATGTATCAAGGTAATTTATGACAGGAGGATCACATAACATGAAGAAGATTATCAACGCACCGGAGAATTACGTTGACGAGATGCTCAAGGGGATTTATGCAGCTCATCCCGACAAGGTTAAGTATGTTGAGGATGACCTTCGCTGCTATTGTATCGCCAACAAGAAGCCCGGCAAGGTTGCAATCATTACCGGAGGCGGTACCGGACACCTCCCCCTTTTCCTTGGTTATGTAGGAGAAGGTCTTATTGACGGATGTGGTGTAGGAGGAGTATTCCAGTCTCCCTCACCGGAACAGATCTACAACATCTCCAAAGAAGTTGAAGCCGGCGCAGGTGTTCTCTACCTTTACGGCAACTACACCGGAGATATTATGACTTTTGACATGGCTACAGATCTCTGCGATATGGACGACATCGAGTGCAAGAGCATTGTGGGGGCTGACGATGTCAACTCTCATGCAGACCCTGCTACCAGAAGAGGTGTTGCCGGAATCTACTATATGTATAAGGCAGCAGGCGCAAGAGCAGACATGGGTGGAAATCTTGACGAAGTTCTCGCAGCAGCTCAGCTTGCCAAGGACAATACCCGCACAGTGGGATTTGCCTTCACACCCTGTATCATTCCCGAGATCGGTCATCCAAACTTTGAACTTGGAGAGGACGAGATGGCGATGGGAATGGGTATTCACGGTGAGCCTGGAGTGTGGAACGGACCTCTCAAGACCTCAAGAGAGATTGCAGAGGAATCTCTTAACACAATTCTTGGAGACATGCCTCTTGCTGAAGGAGACGAAGTTGCCCTTCTCGTAAATGGTCTCGGCGCTTCCTCC
>JAQYAH010000061.1 GCA_029227635.1 Clostridiales bacterium | reverse complement strand
TTATGGAATATTTATCGATTAGTCAAACGGCAGCGAAATGGGGTCTTTCAGCCAGAAGAATAAATGTTTTGTGTTCTGAGGGACGCATAAGTGGTGCAACGAAAATTGGATCTTACTGGGCGGTCCCTGCAGATGCTGAGAAGCCGAGAGATGAACGTGTAAAAAGTGGCAAATACGTGAAAGAAAAAGGTGAAAATTCATGAATGAGTTTATTTGCGGTGATTGTGAGGAAGAACTGAAACCCTTCTGTGAGTACACTATCCCTGAATCACCAGATCCTTGAATTTTCAATAGGTTTTAATAACTGCATGGAAAAAGGGATGGTAGTCTATGGTCTTACTGCAATGTTGAGAGGAAATAATATTACTCTAAGCAAAAGAATTGCTGTTGACATTTGAAAACGAGTAAAGCTTTTATCATGAGGTTTAGTCTATGGAAAATGGCACAAAACTGAGAATTCTATATCTTTATCAGCACCTGATTCAGAATACAGATCCAGATCATCCGGAATCAACGGTTGATCTGATGAAGATGTTGAAGGAAAAACACAATATCAAGGTCAGTCGAAACACGATCAGCGATGATCTTCTGATGCTGAGTGACTGTGACCTTCAGGTTGAAGTCATTCATTCAACACAAAACAAGTATTATTTCGATGGACAGCTTTTCAGCATACCGGAATTGAAGATCCTGATAGATGCGGTCTCCTCTTCCAAGTTCATAACCGAGCATAAGAGTGAGGAGCTCATTAACAAGCTTCTTACCCTCGTGCCGAGGCATAGTGCTGTTAAGTTGCGCCGACATATCTACGCCTCTGATCGGGTAAAGTCCGATAATGAACGAGGATATTACATAGTTGATGCCATCAATGAGGCCATCGATACCAAAAGAAAGATATCCTTCTGTTACACGGATTATGACAACAATAAGAACCGCCATCTGACCAACGAGGGTATTCCTTATACTGTCAGTCCGTACACGCTGATGTGGGACGGCGATTATTACTATCTTCGCGGTTACTGTGATGAGCGTCAGGCCATGAGAACCTTCCGTCTTGACCGTATTGCAAAGCAGCCGGATATTCTCCGAGATCCTGCTGTTCCGAAACCGGAGGATTACAGCATTGCGGAGTACAGTAAGTCCGTATTCCGTATGTACGATACCGATGAGCCTCAGGAAGTAACCCTTCTTTGCAAAGAGTCTGTTATGAAGGTGCTAATCGATAATTTCGGATTGGATGTGGATACCACGCCGGTGGATAAAGACCACTTCCAGGCTAAAGTCATGGTTTGTACCAGTCCAACCTTCTATCGTTGGGTATTTGGATTTTGCGGCAGCATGAAAATCATAGGGCCGGAAGCAGTCGTTAAAACATATCATGAGATGGCAAAGGCTGCTTTAGACATGTAATAGAAGGCTTACAGTAGCCACAAAAGAATGGACCTTGTTAATATATTACTCATCTGCATGTTGTAAATAGATGGTCCATGGAGGAAATAGTTTCCATGAATACTACAGAGATAAAATTAGACACAAAACTTGTAGGTGACATTCAGGGTGCCTTTTTTGTCCCTTCCTATCAGAGAGGTTACAGATGGGGAGATACTGAAGTTGTACGCCTACTAGATGATATTTATGCGACTGAAGGTAAACGCAATTATTGTCTCCAGCCCGTTGTTGTCCGCAAGAATGGTGACCAGTTCGAATTGATTGATGGACAGCAGCGCCTAACGACATTATATCTGATCTATCGCTATATGAATGAGGCTAGCTTCGGCTTCATTGATGAACCTCGGTTTTCACTTTCCTATGGCACAAGAGAAAAATCCGAGGAGTTTTTGAAATCAATCGATATTTCCCGCAAGGAAGAGAACATTGATTTCTGGTTCATTTCTTCTGCCTATGAAAGCATTCGCAGTTGGTTTGAGAAGCGTGATCGCAAGTCTACTCTGACCAATGTAAACAAATACTTTGATGAAATCGTAAAGGTTATCTGGTACGAGGTTGGCGAAAGCGAGGATGCCATTTCCCTGTTCACTCGTTTGAATATTGGAAAGATTCCGCTTACAAGTGCAGAGCTTGTTAAGGCAATGTTTCTGAGCAAAGGCCTTGGAACAGATATGGATAAGGAGAAGCAGGAGGAGATATCTCTTCAGTGGGATAACATGGAGAAGGAACTCCATAATGATTCTCTTTGGTATTTCCTTACGAATAAAACCAATGTCAGATATCAGACGCGAATTGACCTGGTGTTGGATTTAATTTCCGGCAAACTGGATGATAATCGCGAAAAGTATTACACCTTCTTCCAATTCGACGAAATGCGTCAGTCAAAATCGTTGGATGATATTTGGCGCAAGATTCAGCAGACTTTCCTCCTTT
>JAQYAH010000060.1 GCA_029227635.1 Clostridiales bacterium | reverse complement strand
TTATCTTTCTCCAGTGGATACAGATATGTAATCGGATTATGTGCCGACTGGTTTAACTTCGGTCTGGCAATCCACTTTACATATTTTTTCTATAGCATTAGTTTTTTAATTATTTACTTTAGTCAACAATACTACCGTCTCCACGTGTGCCGTACCCGGAAACATATCCACGAACCGGCACTTTTTCACCTCATATCCCGCCTGGGAGAACACCTCAAGGTCTGCCTTAAGGCTTGTCGGCTTACAGGAAATGTAAATGATCTCCTGCATTCCGTACGCTATGATCTTCGGCAACGCCTTCGGATGAATGCCCTCTCTGGGGGGATCAAGAATGATCGCATCCGGCTTTTCTGTCAGAGAGTCCAAAACTTTAAGCACATCCCCGGCAATAAAAGTGCAGTTATCAAGGCCATTGCGCCGGGCATTTTCCTTAGCTGCTTCCACAGCCTCCTCCACAATCTCCACTCCGGTGACTTCAGAGGCTACCTGAGCCAATATCTGGGCAATCGTTCCGGTTCCGCTGTAGAGATCGTAAACCCTCTTCCCTTTGACATCCCCGACGAACTCCCGTGCGGTTTCATAAAGCACCTCCGCTCCCAGTGAGTTGGTCTGGAAAAAGGAAAAAGGTGTGATCTTAAACTTAAGTCCAAGGAGTTCTTCCTCAAAGTGATTCTGTCCATAGAGAATACCGGTTCCCTGATCGGCGATCACATCCGCTAAGGAATCGTTGGTGGTATTGAGGATACCAACTATATGACCCTTGAGGTCTAATGAGAGCATAAGTTTTGCCCATTCACTCTCCTCCCGGCTGATCTGGGAGGTAGTCACCAGGTCAATGAGAATCTCACCGGTCTTTGCGGCTTTTCTGATAAGGAGATGGCGCAGATATCCCTCATGGCGCATCCGGTGGTAAAAAGGAAGCCCGGATTCTCTGAAGTATTCCTGAGTTGCACTAACAATCTTTCTGAAGTCCTCGTCCATGATCCGGCAACCGGTAACCGGGGTTAGGTCATACTTGCTGCCTCTTTTGTGAAGCCCGAGAACTAAGGGGCCATCCTTTTCCTCATCCCCGAAAGTCAGTTCCATCTTGTTGCGGTAGCCCTCAAATATTGGGCTTGGAATCACCGGGCCGAAAGCCTCCTCCGGGATCAATCCCGCAAAAAGCTCCCTCATCTGAGTCTCCAAAAGTTTCAGCTGTTCCTCATAGGCCACCTTCTGGTAGCTGCAGCCTCCGCAATCCTCGCAGTGGGGACAACGATTTTCGGTCTCCAAAGGCGAGGGTGAAAGGACCAAAAGAAGTCTGGCCTTGCTTGCACCTTTTCTCACTTTGGTTATGGCGATCCTTACCTTCTGACCGGGGAGAGTGTGCTTCACCTCCACCTTGTGCCCTTCAATCACCGCCACCCCCGTGTCGGGAAAAATGGATTTCTCTATCACTGTCTCAAATATCTGCTTTTTCTTCATATACCTCTCCGAACCGGGATTACCCTGTGGGCACTTCTGAGATTGTCTGCGGTCGCCAAAGTTCGGATAGTCCCGGACCTTGGCTCGTCCTTCCCATATCACCAGAAGTACCCTATGGGCACTTCTGAGATTGTCTGCGGTCGCCAAAGTCCGATAATCCCGGACCTTGGCTCGTCGCTTTCACAAAAAACACCGCAAACCCTATGATCTGCGGTGTCATTACTGTTACACTTCTGAATCGGATTATTCCTCGGTTTCGGGCTCTTCCTCTTCCTCGGGTTCATCCTCGTCCTCGTATTCATCCTCATCGTCAAAGTCATCGTAGAGGTCTTCGAAATCGTCGAGGTCTTCATAATCATCTGACTTGAAGATCATAAACAGCGCAACTGCAATAGCCGCGATGATAGCGATTGCTCCGATAACTGCGAGGATAATACATGTTGTCTTCTTCTGTTCCTCTTCCTTCTTCAACTTCATAACTGTGTCAAGTCTTGTGAGTTCAAGAAGATCTTCAATCTTATCGTTGATATTCAAATCTTTTATTGTCATAACGTTAACCCTTTCTGGAATTTACCGCTTTGTTCTGTTGGTTTATTATAGCACAGCAAGATGTTTTCGTACCATATTTTTGTTATATCTTCTTCAATTTTGCGAAGGCGGCAAACATTTTCTTGACTCCGGCTTTATCGAAATTTACCGTCACTTCGAAATCCCGGCCCTGATCTTTGATACTCTCCACAGTTCCCTCACCAAACTTGATGTGGGATACTCTGTCCCCCGCCTCATAGTCCAGACTCTCGGGTTTTGATGCCGCCTGATATCCTTTGCGGATTCCGGCAAAAGCTTTATCCGGGGATGTCTTTCCGCCCCCGAAAGGCTTTGATCTGAAGGTGGATCTGGCCTCCTTGAAGGCGGTGTTTCTCGGCATGTTGTCCGTCTTCTTTGGAATTAAAAGGGATTCACTTCCTCCTTCAGTATCCAGCTGATTAATTGGTATCTCCTTGATGAACCGGGACACCGGATTGTACTGAGTCTGGCCGTTCATGGTACGGCATTTTGCCCCGGACAAGGTGAGCGACTTTCTTGCTCTTGTGATTCCCACATAGCAAAGCCTTCGCTCCTCCTCAATTTCTGTGGGGTCGTCGGAAACTATTGATCTGTAACCGGGAAAAAGACCTTCTTCCATTCCCGGCATGTATACAATAGGGAACTCCAGACCTTTGGCACTGTGGAGTGTCATGAGCACCACATAATCACTGTTCTCCTCCAGGGAGTCCACATCTGCTACCAGTGCTACATCCTCAAGGAAGCCGGCAAGGGTAGCTTCCTCCCCGGCACTCTCCTCGTACTGAAGGACTTTGGAGAGAAACTCATCGATGTTCTCGATCTTACTCTCTGCCTCCTGAGTAGATTCCGCCTCCAACTCCCTGACATAGCCGGTCTCCTCGATTATGAGTTTAAGGGTCTCGGAGGGAAGATAGTTTGCTGCCTTCTCCCGGATTCCCTCCATCATGGCTGCAAATCCCATGATTTTCTTCCGGCTTCTGTCGATTCCGGGAACGATTCCCGACTGGAGAACCGCATCGTAAAGAGAGAGCTCATTCTCTGCCGCGTAAGCTGAGAGTCTCGCCACAGCGGTATTTCCGATTCCCCTTCGGGGAACATTGATGATTCGCTGGCAGGAGACATCATCCGCACCGTTCTCCACTGTTCTCATATATGCAAGAAGATCCTTGATCTCTTTCCTTCCGTAGAAGTTAATGCCGCCCACGATCTTGTAAGCGATGCCTTCCTGAATCAGCTTCTCCTCAAAAAGACGGGACTGGGCATTTGTGCGGTAGAGGATCGCGTGGTCACTGAGGGATGCCCTTCTGTAACGAAGGTTTGAAGCAATGTCCCTTGCCACGAAATCCGCCTCGGCATAACCGGTCTCAAAAACCCGGAACTTAACCGGGTCTCCCTCCCCGTTCTCACACCAAAGTCTCTTCTCCTTACGGCCCTTGTTATTTTTGATCACTTCGTTGGCCGCATTCAAAATTGACTGGGTGGAGCGGTAGTTCTGCTCCAGGTAGATCACTCTTGTATCCCTGAAGATCTTCTCAAAGTTCAGGATGTTCTTGATATCCGCACCCCGGAAACGGTAGATTGACTGATCGTCATCACCCACAACACAGAGGTTCCGGTACTTGTCTGCAAGAAGGGCTACCAGCTCAAACTGTACCATGTTGGTATCCTGATACTCATCGATCAAGATATAGCGGAAGCGCTCCTGGTACTGGTTCAGAACCTCCGGGTATTCCTTGAAAAGCTTCACCGTGAGGAGCAGAAGATCATCATAATCCACTGCGTTATTCTTCTTAAGTTCTTTCTGGTACTCCTTATAGACCTCCCCCACCTTTTTCTCGGCAAAATCATCCCCGTTGAGCTTTAGGTACTCCTCGGGTCCGATCATTTCGTTCTTGGCTTTGGAGATCCTGCTCATGAACATGCGCTCTTTGAAGACTTTGCTGTCTATCTCCTTGCGCTTCAGTATGTTCTTTATGAGGGTCTTCTGATCGTCAGTGTCATAGATGACAAAGGATGTGTCGTATCCCAGAAGGGAGATATATCTTCGCAGGATCCTGGAACACATGGAATGAAAAGTGCTGACCCACACACTCTCACCTCCGGCTCCAAGGAGAGAATTGACTCTGTCTCTCATTTCTGAAGCAGCCTTCTTTGTAAAAGTGATGGCCAGAATATTCCAGGGAGCAACCCCCTTCTCGTCAATCAGGTATGCTATTCTGTGGGTCAGGACCCGGGTCTTTCCGGAGCCTGCCCCTGCAAGTATAAGAAGCGGTCCTTCTGTACAAAAAACCGCTTCCTTCTGTTCTTTATTTAAGGTATCGTAAATACTCATGTAACTCCTTATTCAGCCTCTCCCCTCTGCTCTTCCACACGTCCAAGCAGGAGCTTCAAGCTGTCATTGCCGTAGGAAAAGATCCTGTTTACACGGCTTATTGTTGCGGTTGACGCGCCCGTCTCCCGGGCGATTTCCTGATAAGTCTTCTCTTTACGAAGCATGGATGCCACAACTATTCTCTGGGACAGGCTGAGCAGCTCATTGATAGTAATGATATCTTCGAAAAAGTTGTAGCACTCTTCTCTGTCCTTAAGCTGAAGTATGACATCAAAAAACAGATCTATGTCTTCGTTTCTTATTTCTTTCTTCATCTGGGGCCTCTCTTTTAGATGTCCGTCCTAACTGCCCCACTATTTTAACACATTAAAGCGGAGAATTGTTAATGTTTTACTAATTTAATTTTGCTCTCATCTCGGCAACTGAGATCTGCCCCGGAGCCGAGCTCACTCCGGCGGAAGCAAAAGTCAGAACACTTCCCACTTCTTCTGCTCTGATGCGGGTCTTTTGACCTTTTTCACCCATGGATATGAGAATGAAGGGAGTGTCGGGGTTCGTCCTTTTGAAGGTAATACCTGCCTCAAAAACGGTTTCCACGTCCTTTTCTCCAAGGGGCATATAAGCTCCTTTGGGAATGTCCGCCCCGGCCTCTTTCATGGCTTTCAGCCTGGAAAGGATACCCTCCTTAATCGGAGTTGAGGTGAAATCGTGGTTTGAGCCTATGACCGGGATTCCCTTTTCTTTTGCAAAAGGAATGATCTCCCCTGCTGCCCTGGGCCTTGAAAAAGCTTCCACATCCAGAGCATCGCAAAGTCCGGAGGAGATTACTCTTTTGGAAAGGGCGATGTAATACTCATCGGAGATAGCCTTGAGCCCCCCTTCTGCGGCGGTTCTGAAAGTGGCAATCACCGGAATTGTCCCAAGGATATCTCTCAGTTCCTGAAGTGCCTCGGTGAGACGATCCCCGGAAAGATCCTCGTAAGCGTCCATTCGCCACTCGCAAAGATCCGGCTCTGAGGCTTTTGCCTCGGCGGCAAGGGTCTTTAACTCCTCCAAATTTCCGGCCATCACCGGAACACAGATCTTAACGGGACCCTCTCCCAGAATTGTTTTTCCTATTTTAAGCATATTTTTTACCTCTTTTTGCCGGAGGCTTCCGGCACTACATCAACGTGTCAAAAATTGACAGCTGATTGGATTCCGGAAGTCCCTCCAAAAGTCCCAGCTCTCCCATCTTGTCTATTACGGTCTTGGAGATGTGGCTACGGTTTTTGAGATCTTCTCTGGAGAGGAAGGGTCCTTCCTTGGCCGCCTGGGCCAGGGCTTCCGCCGCCTTTTCTCCCATTCCGTCGATGCTGAGAAGGGAGGGCATGAGCTTGCCGTTTACTATCTCGAAGTTTTTGGGATGGGCCTTGTAAATGTCTATGGGCTCGAACTCGAAGCCCCGGGCGTACATCTCCTCGACTATGCGCATATCTTTCAATGTGTCCTCGTCCTTGGGGGTCTTGTTTTCCAGGGCTCTTATCCGCTCGAAATTCATTCGAAGCTTGTCCTTGCCGAGACACATGAGCTCATAGGAAAAAGCTGATGCTCTTATGGCAAAATATGCCCCGTAGTAGGCCAGGGGATAGTGCACCTTGCAGTAAGCGATCCGAAGGGCCATGGTAACATAGGCCACCGCGTGTGCTTTGGGGAACATGTAGCTGATTCTTTTGCAGGACCAGATATACCAGTCGGGAACACCATTGTCCTTCATGGCCTGCTCCCACTCATCGGTAAGTCCCCGTCCTTTTCGCACGCTCTCCATGATCTTAAAGGAAAGGGCGGGATCCATACCTTTGCCGATCAGGTAAACCATGATGTCATCTCGGGTACATATAGCTCCTCCGATATCCACGATTCCCTCTTTGATAAGGGTCTGGGCGTTGTCCAGCCACACGTTGGTTCCATGGGAAAGACCGGATATTCTAATCAGGTCAGAAAAAGCCCTGGGCTTTGCATCCTCCACCAGTCCGATAACGAAGTCGGTGCCGAACTCCGGAACACCAAGACATCCCAACTTGCAGCCGTGAATGTCTTTTGGCTCAATACCCAGGGACTTGGTGCTGTGGAAAAGCTCAAAGACCTCCGGATCATCCAGGGGGATCTCAGTGCTCTCAAGCCCTGTCATATCCTGAAGCCTTCGCACCATGGTGGGATCATCGTGTCCCAGTATGTCCAGCTTCAAAAGGTTGTGGTCGATAGAGTGGTAATCGAAATGAGTGGTGACAATATCCGTACTCATATCGTTGGCGGGATGCTGTACCGGAGTAAAGGTATCGATCTCCTCCCCGTGAGGAAGTACGATGATTCCACCGGGATGCTGACCGGTGCTTCGTCGCACGCCCTTACATTTATCCGTCAGCCTCTCTATCTCACACTTTCGCTTGGGTTCGTTGTGATCCTTGAAATAGTTCATAACGTAGCCGTAGGCCGTCTTGTCCGCCAGGGTGGCGATGGTTCCGGCCTTAAAGGTATGGCCTTCTCCGAAGATGACCTCGGTGTATTTGTGGGCCTGAGCCTGGTAATCACCGGAGAAATTCAGGTCTATATCCGGCTCCTTGTCTCCCTTAAATCCAAGGAAGGTTTCAAAAGGAATATTCCAGCCGTCCTTTTTCAGGGGCTTGCCGCAAACCGGGCAGTCCCTCTTTGGCATATCCAGGCCGCATTTGTCCCAGTAGGACTTCACAAGCTCTGAGTCGAAATCAGAGTAGTGACAGTTGGGGCAATAGTAGTGAGGGCTCATGGAATTAACCTCGGTGATTCCCGACATGAAGGCCACAAGAGAAGAACCTACGGATCCTCTTGAACCAACCAGGTAACCATCCTCATTGGACTTTAACACCAGCTTTCTGGCGATGATATACATAACCGCGTAGCCATTGCCGATGATGGATTTGAGTTCTTTTTCAAGGCGCTCTTTCACCGGCCCCGGCACCTCTTCCCCGTAGATCTCCCGGGCTCTGGCATAGCAGCAATCTCTTAGATCCTGCTCAGAATTTTCAATGACCGGGGGACACTTGTCCGGGCGAACCGGCTCGATCTCCTCCACCATATCGGCGATCTTCCGGGTATTTGTTATGACTACCTCCTCGGCTTTGGATTCCCCAAGGTAGCTGAACTCCTCCAACATCTCCTCGGTGGTTCTGAAAAACAAAGGCTCAGGTTTATCCGCATCCTTGAATCCGTTTCCGAACTGAATGATCCTTCGGCAGATCTCATCTTCCGGGTTAAAAAAGTGCACATCGCAGGTAGCACACACCGGCTTGTTGAACTGCTCTCCAAGCCTTACTATCTCCCGGTTGAATTCCCTTAAGTCCTCATCGGAGGTGATCTCCGGGAACTTAGGCTCATCTATGAGGAACCGGTTGTTGGCAATAGGCTGTATCTCCAGATAGTCATAAAACTGAACTATGTTGTTGATGACTTCCGCCGATCTCTGGGAGAGAAGGGCGTCAAAAAGCTCACCGGACACACAGGCACTGCTGAGTATCAAGCCCTCCCTGTGTTTTAAGATCTCGCTTTTGGGAAGCCTTGGCTTTTTAAAATAGTAGGTGAGGTGGGACTTTGACACAAGCCGGTAAAGGTTTTTGCGCCCCTCCTCGTTTTTGGCCAGCAGAATAATATGATGTCTGGGAAGTCTTTTCATCATCTCCGGGGTGAGTTTACCCATTTCCTGAAGCTCATCCACCGTCTCGATTCCCCGGCTTTTGAACATCTCCAGGAATTTCAGGTAGATGAGGGCGGTGCACTCCGCGTCATCCACTGCCCGGTGATGGTGTTCCAGGCTCACTCCCAGTCTTTTTGCCACCACATCCAGCTTGAATCTGGCGAGATCCGGAAGCATGACTCTGGCTATGGACACCGTGTCAAGACCGGTAAAATCACAGTCCTTTCCCAGCTTTCGGCACTTCTCCTTTATAAATCCCAGGTCAAAAGGAGCATTGTGGGCAACCAGCATACAGCCCTTTGAAAACTCCAGGAACATGTCCATTGCTTCCTCAAGTTTCGGGGCTCCCTCCACCATGGTATCGGTGATACTGGTCAGCTCGGTTATTCTGAAGGGAATCGCACACTGCGGATCCACAAAGGTGCTTAAACGATCCACGATCTCCCCGTTTACTATCTTTACGGCTCCGATCTCAATGATCTCGTTTTTGGTTGAGGAAAAACCAGTGGTCTCCAGGTCAAAAACAACGCAGGGTTCGCTTAGTCTCTGGCCCTTTCCGTCGATGACCAGACTTATAAGGTCATCCACTACATAGCCTTCCATGCCGTAGATCACCTTGAAGCCCTCTGGAACTTTATCCGGAGATTTCTTTTTGAGATCCCTTATCACATGGAACGCCTCGGGAAAAGCATGGACCACGCCGTGATCCGTAATGGCCACTCCGGGATGTCCCAGGGACACTGCCCCCTTAACAATATCCGCTGCGGAGGTGAGACCGTCCATGTCGCTGGCTTTGGTGTGGCAGTGAAGTTCCACTCTTTTGACCGGCGCAAAATCTCTCCGGGGCTTTATAAACTCCGGCTCCTCCTTGACACCGATGATTCGAAGGATTCCATACTCCCCGTCGAACTTGTCCACATCCGCAAAACCCTTCATGCGAATCGTTCTGCCCGGGGCAAAACTCTCCAGAATCTCTCCTTTTTCTTCGTTCTTTACGAACATCTTGGCAGTTATGGAGTCCGTGTTGTCTGTGAGAGTAAAAGTCAGGATCGTCTTCTCGTTTCTGATGGGCTTCTCCGCAATTGCTGTGATCCGGCCTCTGACAATTATGTCCCCGGCCTCGTTGAAAAGCTCATTCATGGGAATAGCTTCCCCGTCAAAATTCCGACCAAAGATCATTCCCTCATCCGTGGTTCTCTGAGCCTTGCCTTTGGCTCTTCCGGGATTCTCGGACTTGTCCTTCACCTTAACTTCCCGGCTTTCGGCTGCACTTCGAAGTATCTTCTGAACCTCATACTCCAGCTTCTCCTGGCGGGCTTTCTCCGTGTCGGTCTTTTGCTTAACAAAGCTGATGTCTATCCCCACATCCATACCAAAACGCCGTGAAAACAGCCCGGCAAGGTAACTTCTGATTTCATTCTCCTTGTCGGCTGCCAGCATGGAGTGTCTGAGAGTCAGCTTCAGCTGCTTATCTCCGGAAAACTCCGCCTTTGCATTCTCTATGATCTGCTCTAAAACCGGGCTCTTTTGCATGAGTTCCAGAAGTATGGACTCCCGGTACTCCTTCCAGATATCCTCCGGCTTTACGATATCAGAGAGAACGAACCTCTCCACAATATTCACTTTCAAGTCACTGTTTCCTGTCAGCTCTCTTTTGAGGAGCTGCTCCAGCTGATATATATTTTTCTTTGAGATAACTAAAGAGCTGCACAAGTACACCGTAATACGGTCCTGTGCAGCTGTCATAGTGATCTTCTCCACGGTTACCTCCCGGGTGATCCGGTAAAGGTAATCATTCAGCTTCAGGGTAGGAAACACTTCCGAAAACCTAGCCATTCAGTTTCTCCAATTCTTCCATGAGGCTGTCAAGCAGCTCACTCTCAGGGACTTTTCTTAAAATCTCGCCTTTTTTGATAATGAGGCCCTCTCCCTTGCCGCCACAGATTCCAAGGTCCGCCTCCCTGGCTTCCCCGGGACCGTTTACCACACAGCCCATGACTGCAAGTTTGATATCCTTATCAATTCCCTGAACCCGTCTCTCCACCTCGTTGGCAAGAGAGATCAGGTCGATGCTGGTTCTTCCGCAGGTGGGACAGGACACTACCTCCACTCCCCCTTTGCGGATTCCAAGGGTCTTAAGTATAAGTCTTGCGGTTCTGATCTCCTCCGTGGGATCTCCTGTGAGGGACACTCTTATGGTATCTCCGATGCCCTCACCGAGGAGTATACCAAGCCCTATGGAGGACTTGATATTGCCGCTGTACAAGGTTCCGGCCTCGGTGATACCCACATGGATGGGATAATCTGTCGTTTTGGACAAGAGGCGGTTGGCCTTCACACAGGTCATTACATCGGAGGCCTTGATGCTGATGACAATTCTGTCAAAATCCATATCCTCCAGCATCTTCACCTTGTTCATGGCGCTTTCCACCAGGCCTTCCGGGGTTACACCTCCGTATTTTGCAAGGATATCCTTCTCCACGGAACCGCTGTTGACTCCGATTCGGATAGGGATCTCCCGTTCTTTGGCACACTTCACCACAGAGAGGACCCTGTCTTTTGAGCCGATATTACCCGGGTTGATTCGGATCTTGTCAGCCCCGTTCTCCATGGCTGCAATGGCCAGACGGTAATCGAAATGAATATCCGCCACCAAAGGGATGTCGATTCTTCTCCTTATCTCACCGAAGGCCTTTGCTGCCTCCATATCCGGAACTGTGGATCTTACCAGTTCACAGCCGCATTTCTGAAGCGCCCGGATCTGAGCCACTGTTCCCTCCACGTCCTGAGTCTTTGTGTTGGTCATGGACTGGATGATGACATCCCGGCTTCCTCCGATGGTTATATTTCCTACTTTTACAGGTCTGGTATTCTCAGACATATGGATCCCTGCCTTTGATTATTTTCGGGTAAAAGTATACTCCTTACCCATCTCGCTGTCGTACATAACCAGTGTTCTTCCGGTGATCTCATAATTGTAGGTGCTGCAGATCTTCTGAATGCTCATGAGCTCTTTGGAAAAATCCGGGTCATCGGCAGTTGTTCCCAGAGCCTTGGCCAGATTATTGATCTCATCTTTCTTGAACATGATGGTCACCAGATAGTTGTCCTCATCCTGGACGTACTCCACCCCCACTTCGGTCTTGCCTCCGGCGATGTCGCTTTCATATACCAGCTTTGCTCTTCCGCCGTTCTCGAAACGAATGGTGTATCCGTCCTCCTCATCGTTCCAGGCACCTTCCAGGGGATTTCTTCCTGCTTTCGCAAAGAAGAAACCTGCTATTACTACCACCACCGTAAGAGCAATGAGCATTATGCTGATATCCAGAATTGCGGCCTTCTTTTCTTTTTTAGTATTCTTTGACATTTATTAACTGATCGCTCCTATCTGTCTGACATAAAGATAGATTCAATAGCAACATTGCCCCCTCTTACGACTTCGATATCCTTGTAGGTATCTCTCAAAAGCCCGATAAGGTCATTGTTCTTGCTCTCGGTCTGGCAGCTCTCCACCAGGGCAGAATCCTTGCTGTAGTCTGTGATCCGGGCGCCGAAAACATTGGCAATGTGGAAAAGTTCATCCTTGCCTCTGTAGTCCAGCTTGTTGACTCTTACAAAAAGCACTTCCTTCATGTGAGTAGGAATGGTTGTAAAGTCAATTACCTTGATAACCTCAATGCAGCGATTGAGCTGCTTCTTGATCTGTTCAAAAACCTCGTCGTTGCTGATCACACCGATAGTCATTCGGGAGATCGTAGGATCCTCGGTGGTTCCCACAGTGAGGCTGTGAATGTTGTAGTTTTTGCCGGAAAAAAGCCCGGATATCTTGGCGAGAACGCCTACCTGATTCTCCACATAGAGAGAAATCCAGCGCTTCTTCATTTCGTTTTTCATAATTTCCCTCCTAGCATTCAAGAATCATATCTTCCAGTGCGTCTCCCCCTCGAACCATGGGAAGTACCAGGTTCTCCTTATCGATGATGAACTCGATAAGGAAGGGACGCTTTGTCTCCGCCTTTGCTTTTACAAAAGCCTCGTCGATCTCAGCGGCACTTGTTACCTTCACTGAGGGAATATCATAAGCTGCCGCCAGTTTCTGGAAATCGGGAATATAGGGAGGGCACTCGCAGGCTCCGCAGTTTCCGAGGCAGCTCTTATGCATGTTGAGGCAGGTTCCGGAATAACGCTTTCCGTAGAAAAGCTTCTGCATCTGGCGAACCATTCCAAGGCTGGCATTGTTCATGATGCAGATGGTGATGGGAAGCTCCCAGGCAACCGCAACTGCAAGCTCCTGCTCCGTCATCTGGAATCCGCCGTCACCGCAGATACAGATGACCGGCTTATCCGGATTGCCAAACTGTGCTCCGATGGCTGCGGGAAGGCCAAAGCCCATGGTTCCAAGGCCGCCTGAGGTGAGAAGCTTCTTTCTGGGAGAGAGCTTCAGAAACTGAGTGGTCCACATCTGGTGCTGACCTACATCGGTTACGATTATTCCCTCGTCAAAGTTACGGTTTACCCCATCCAGGATATTCTGAGGGGTGATCTCGTTATTTACATTCATTCCCAGAGGATATTCCTTATCCCACTGGGCAATCCGCTCTTTCCAGCTCTCGCACTCAATAGGCTTTACGTACTCATTGAGCTTATCGATGGCTTCCTTCGCATCCGCAACAATGGGAACGTGAACAGTTACGTTTCTTGAGATGGATGCAGTATCGATATCGATGTGAATGATCTGTGCCTTGGGGGCAAACTCGTAGAGCTTGCCGGTGATTCGGTCGTTGAATCTGGTTCCGATGGAGAAAAGGAGATCACACTCGCTTACCGCCTTGTTGGCCGCATAGCAGCCGTGCATTCCCATGCATCCGACAAGCTGAGGATCATCGGCATCAAGAACTCCCTTGCCCATGATAGTGGTAACTACCGGCACTCCGGTGGTCGCCGCAAGCTTTCCGAAAGCTTCCTCCGCTCCGGAAATGTGGACGCCGCCTCCCACCATGAAAAGAGGTCTCTTTGCCTTCTCCAGCATGCGGATAGCCTTCTTAAGCTGTCCCACATGAGCGGAATAGTTGGGCTTATAGCTTCTGATATTGACACTGTCGGGATACTCGGAAGGTCCGATCTCCTTCATTACATTCTGAGGAAGGTCAATAAGAACCGGGCCGGGACGTCCGGTGGAGGCAATGTAAAAAGCTTCCTTAATAATTCTTCCCAAATCCTCTCTGTTTCTTACAGTGACCGCATATTTGCAGATATTGCGGCATATTCCAACAATATCTACCTCCTGGAACGCATCGTTTCCCATGAGGTGCAGGGGCACCTGTCCGGTAAAGCATACCAGGGGCACGCTGTCGTAGTTGGCGGTAGAGATTCCGGTTACCAGGTTTGTGGCGCCGGGTCCGCTGGTAACGAGGCAGACCCCAACTTTGCCGGTGCTTCTCGCATATCCGTCTGCCGCATGGATGAGTCCCTGCTCATGTCTCGGGAGAATGAGCTGAGTGTGATCCTGCTTGTATAATTCATCAAAAATATCTGTAGCATAGCCGCCGGGATATCCAAAGATATACTCAACGTTTTCTTCCTTCAGAGCTTTTACCAGTAATTTACTGCCAGTAATGCCTCTCATATTTTTCCTCCAATCTATAACAATGTAAAATCACCCATTTTTTAACATACATAATGAATTATAGCATCATCCCGTCAAAAAAGCATCCCCAACCTTCAGTAATAAACCGAATATTGGGGACACTTTTAAAGGGGTATTAAATTGCGTTGACTAATCTCAGTTATTTGGCTGCCTCGTCTTTCTTTTTGCCGCAGGCGCTGGCTATCACAAGGGCACTGCATCCGAAAAGACCCAGCACGTTGGGAATCACCATCAGGTTATTGAACATATCCGAGAGTTCCCACACGATGTTGTTGGACACTGCGGTTCCAAGAAGAATGCAGAGAATGGAAATGATGGTGTACACCTTGATCGCTTTCTTTCCAAATACATAGTGCACGTTGATTCTTCCGAACATGTTCCAGCTGATTATAGTGGAGAATGCAAAGAAGAACAGAGCAATGGCGATAAATGCATTTCCTCCTTTGGGGGTGAACACTGTGCCGAAGGCCGTCTGAGCCAGATTGGTCTTGTCGATGGTATTAACCACTTCTCCCACATAGCCATGAGCCAGAGGTCCGTCGGGAGCATAAAGGGTACAGATCACTACCAGAGCAGTGAGGGTGAGCACGATGAAAGTGTCGATAAAAAGACCGATCATGGCGATGCAGCCCTGCTCGTGGGGATTCTTAACATTGGCCTGTGCATGAGCGTGAGGAGTGGAACCCATGCCGGCTTCATTGGAGAAAAGTCCTCTCTTTGCACCCTGAGAGATAGCGATCTTTAAGGCTGCTCCTACTCCGCCGCCGATGATGGCTTTGGGAACAAAAGCGTACTTGAAGATCATGCCGATGGCCATAGGAACAAATTTGATTCTGAGTATTACTACTATGAGGCCTCCTCCAAGGAAAAGAGCTGCCATAATGGGAACAATTTTCTCTGTCACAGAAGCAAGACGCTTTGTACCACCGATAAAAGTGAATCCACAGATAATGGCAAGAACCACACCCACTACCCAGGAAGGAATTCCAAAAGCGGTCTCAAACGTTGCACCAATTGAGTTTGCCTGAACCATACAGCCGGCAAAACCTAAGGCGATGATAATAGCAAAAGCGAAGAATCCGGAAAGGAATACTCCCAGCTTTCCCTTAAAAGCACGTCTGATATAGTAAACAGGTCCGCCAAGGACATCACCCTCAAGGGTAAGTCTTCTGGTCTCCTGAGCGAGAACTGCCTCCGCATAGATGGTAGCCATTCCGAAAAATGCAATGACCCACATCCAGAAGATAGCTCCGGGGCCGCCGGTCAAAATGGCTCCGGAGGCACCGATGATGTTTCCGGTACCTACCTGTCCGGCAATAGCGGTTGCAAGAGCCTGGAAGGAACTCATTCCGTATTCTTCCTTGCTGACTTTGAGGGAAAAACCGCCGAAAAGGCTGTTGATACCTTCCTTGAAGCATCTGAACTGTACAAATCTGGTTCTTACGGTAAAGTATAAACCCGCTCCGAGAAGCATTATTACAAGAATATAATCAGATAAATAAGCGTTGATAGTCTGTATGACCTTAAGAATAGCTTCTTCCATATAATACCGCCCTCTCTGCCGCCTCCTCTTTGGAGACAGCTTAAAATGTTCTAATTATTTAATACATTGGCATTATATGGTCGTAATTACAAAACTTTACAAAAGTTTATTGGATTTTTGAGAAAATATTTATTTTATCTGCGTATAACCTCATTATTATTTTGAATTGTTTTAATTTTCTGACTTTTCCATGCATAACAGCACTGCGGAATTCAGAAAGGTCTTGATTCTGGTCTTACCACCCACGATCCTTTTGCCTCGAATATAGGCCATCTCCAGCCTCAACTGTTCATAATTGTACAGAGTGTGGCTGTACCGCTCAAAAGTATCATTGGCATAGTCCTCCAGACCCATGTGGGCCAGGTTGGTAAATCCCTTGGCGATGGTCCTTCGGATCCGCTGCTCCATGCCCACCGGAGAATCGCTGAGCTTCTCACAGACACTTCTCACTGTGAGATCTCCGATTTGAAGTCTGTGCTCCAGAAGATAGCTCACCACCTCGCAAATATCCGAGCTTCCGGCCTCCCCGGCGATACCTATCTCCTTTAAAATCCCCATCATACAGGAGGCACAGGACTTCTTTTCGTTCCCGGATTCCCCTGAAAAGCCGGTGTTTTGTCCTTCTTGTTCTTCCGAGGACAGAACAAGGTTCTGCATTTTGCGAAGAGTCTGCTGCATTCCCAGGGTCTTTGTCATATTCTTAAGCACCGCCACCGTCTCTATAGGATTTATGGGCTTTCGGATATAAAACTCGATTCCTGCCTCGTAGGCATCGGAGATCATGTCTGGGGAATCTACCTGAGAGATCATCACATATAGGGCGTTGGGAAGCTTCTCCTTTGCCTTTGAGACAAAAGTGATTCCATCCATCTCCGGCATGAGACGATCTACCAGCACAAAATCCGGCTTCAAAAGAGGCAGATCCTCCAGCGCCTCCTCGGGATCGGTGAAATAGTCCTCCACAGATCCAAGCTGCTTCTCGTTGATGATCTGCCGGAGTATTTTGCAGATATTCTTGTCATCGTCAATTATCACGTACTTCATTGAATTCATCCTCTGCCAGCTTTAATGTAAACTCGGTGACACTGCTGTCGGATCTTAAAGAAATGGAGCCTCCAAAGGTGTTTTCTGTAAGATCTTTTACCAGATTGAGGCCGAGTCCCCGGCTGATCTCCCCGGTCTCATAATTGATCTTGGTGGAAAAGCCCGCGTCAAAAATGTCCCCCCTGATGTCCTCCGGAATCTCCGGTCCTTTGTTTGCAATCTTAAGAACATAATACCCGGGTTCTTTGATCTCCAGCACCGAGATCACAACCTCCTCCTCACAGCCTTTTTGTCCACCTGCTTCTATGGCATTTGTAAAAAGGTTTCTGAGCACCGTCATCATCTCAAAATAGCGGGCAGTCTCAAAATCTGCCATGACACTGTAGCTGAACTTAAGTCTCACGGAGTTCTTCTCCGCCAGGATCTCCAAAGGTCCCTCAAATATCTCCAGAATCTCTGAGAGTTTCATGGCCTCTGCCCCGTCCCTGTCCTCCAGAGCCTGAGATATGCCCCTTTGTATAAGGAAGTAATCTTTCTTGATCTCGTGGACATCCCTGGCTATAGAGAGCGCCTCTGTAGAAATACTCTCCGGCACATTGGCCTCCTTAAGTTCTCTAGCCAGCTTGTAGGATTTGTTCATAACCTCCTCTATAGTCCGGCTGTTCTTCGCCATCCAGATGACTTCCGCATCCAGCCTTGAGGTGAGCATGAGCATCTCCTGATATTTTTTCTCCCCGGATCTGACCTCAAGTATCTTAAGGTAAAGGTACAGAGTATTAACAATAACAAAAACCGCCAGCACTCTCACCAGGGCCACAACGAAGATATTTCTCAGACTGATAAGCTCAAATGCTTTACCCCCCATTCTAAGGCAAAGCTCTGTGAGATTAGATACCAGATCGATGAAAAAGATCAGTCCGCAGTATCTGAACCGGTGATCCAATGCATTATTATTCCGAATCCTCCAAAGACAAAGCAGACTTCCATAGACAATATAGAATACGATTTCCGGATACACTGGAGTGATGCTGTTCAGCATTCTGCCTGCCGCCATCCCCGCAGCTCCTAGGGCCGTAACCGGGATTATTGGCACATTAGGCATCAGTCCCACAATAAGAGAAAGGGCCACTGTACCTAGGGACACCCGAAAACTCCCCTCCATGGGAGCCACGCAAAGCTGGG